>JAHCKU010000073.1 GCA_026125625.1 Burkholderiales bacterium
ATTCATGATGGGGTACGTGCAATCGAGCGACGAAGGTACCCGAGTTCAGCAAATGTCGTTCCTCAGGGTAGTGCACCGGGAAGTTCCAGTGGCTCAAGGGGGCACGCCAGTTGCACCCAACCCAGGCGGTTCCGCAATCAAGGGAAGGCTGCAGAATGCGCGCAGCCTCTTGACTCATGAAGGAGAGCGGGGATGGCCAGCAGGAACACGATCGAACGCGATCGCCAATAGTGACTTCAGGCCATGCTACGTACTGCCTGCTGCGCCGGGCGCGCAGCGCTGCCTAGTGCTGCGCGTTGCCCAGCCAACGCCGACCGAACAGGCCGATGCGGCGGCGCTTGTCTGCCGCGGGCCGAGATAGCAGCCGTGTCTCAGCCGCAGCGGCGCTCGGAACTTCTCCGGTCCAGCGCGTGAGCAGCAATCCACCGTTGCGTACTTTGCGCAATGCGTACCATTCACCCTCGTGCCGGATCAGCACGACGTCGCTGCCTGCGAAGAGATCTTCGCTTGTGATCCGCCGCTTCTTGCTACATCGCCGGATGGGGTCTTTCACGATTTCTCCGCATGAAGCACGTTCACTTACAGAATCTTCTTGCGAAACGCACCGACCGGTTTGCACGGAGAACTGACGGGCTATTCGACTTGCAAGTGAATGAGCGCATTGATAATTACTTATAGGGCTGGATGTTACCCTCCATGTGCGGGTGCATAGCAATACATGATCATAAGCCTGCATCACTTGTAATGATTTCGTCAGACTGTCGTCAGGTTTTACGGGTGCACGCGTAGATCTAGGAATAGAGGAGGTCTGTCTCTAAGACTGAACCACCTTGGAATTTCAGGAAACTGTTCGGATCGAGCCGCCCTCACTATGGTCTCGGCACGCTGCTCTATGGAACTCTACTGCCCAGAGGCTGGACAGCGCAGGGGTACGAACTGGTTCCCATGAAGAGCATTCTGGATCGGCTCGACCGTCTTACGCTGCCAAGACACCGCGTCGTACCCGCAACCATTCCAGGCCGTTCTGGTGTCGTGATGACCCAAGGGAAAGCGTTGCAGTGTTCGTGATAGTGTCCTCTCCACCAGACCCCAAGGCGCTTAGGCCCTTCCTCTTACCGCAGCAGTTGCACGAGCATTGCGTTTTCTCCACCAGATCACCACGCCGGTGATGGAAAGCACAGTGACGACCAGGCCCATCACCGAGATCAGAATACGGCCCGGCAATCCCAGGATGCGGCCGGAATGCAGCGGAAACTGGACTTGCCGGAAGATATCTGCACCGCTGCCTTTCCAAGGCTCCCTGAAACTTACGATTCGTCCATCCTCGCCGTCTATGTACAGACGCCTGTGCGGCATACCGTTGACTGCGAGGTAGTCGCCATGACGGAAAAAGCTCGCCGTGTAGTAGCCGCTCCTTTGAGCATAGAAGATCCGATTGATCGGCTCCTCCCATCCTCTGATGCGGGCCTCGTTTTCCGCTATCGCCGCCGCCTCTTCGAAGCTCAATCGCGGAACAACACGTTCATTGGGGGGACGCTCGACGTAGATGTCGTTGGCCGAAGGCGTGTATTGAGAGAACGACAACAGGAGCGGCCGGAATATCTCCGGAAATAGATTGAGGGTAGCTCCACTCAAGGCCAGCGTCGCCAGGAATATCCATACCCAAAGACCTCCGGCTCGGTGAAGGTCGAAGATTCGACGATACGTCCCTTGGCGTCCGCGGATCATCCATGCCCTGCGCCAGCTTCTCCACCAGCTGGATGTCGCCTGTTCTTGCGATTTGCCTTCCATGCGCGTGCTGTTCTCTGCGCCATGCGTCCGTTTTTTTGGCAAAGTCAGATAGAAGCCCACGAAACAATCGAAGAACCACAACATCGCCACGCCGCCCATCAGCCATTGACCCCATCGGTCAATGCCCCACATTTCCGGCAGATGAAGCGAGTAGTGGAACCGGTACAAGAAGGCAAGGGCATGCTCCCGATCGAACGCGATCTTTCCTGCATCCCTCCGACCCAGCTCGGCACCAGAAACAGGATCGAGATAGATCTCGTTATAGCCGAGCTCGAAAGGCTTCTTCGTTATCGGATCGATTGCTGGCGATACCAGAAACAGCGCCGAGCGCCCCTCCTCGAGGAGCAAAGGAATTCGAAAGACGGAGGCATGGGGATTCGCTCTCTCCAAAGCCTCTGCCATCTCGTATGGATCGCGTAGCGTGCCGCGGCCTGGCGCCTCATATAAGTGGGAATTGAGCCATTCATCCAGCTCGTGATCCCAGGAGATCAGTGCACCCGTTATGCCAGCTACAAAGAGAAATCCCGCAATGGCAAGACCCACGAAGCGGTGGACGACGGTCCATACGCGGCGTGCGGTCCGGGCCATCAGAAGTCGACCGTAGCCGACAGAAGATAAGTACGAAGCCCCCCGGCGCTCAACTCACCGGTGCCGAACGTACCTACCGCCGAAGCCCAGTACGCTTTGTCGGCGACGTTCTCGACATTGAATCGGATCGTAACCGGTGTTGGTGCATTGAATACATACCGTGCACCCAGATCGAGCCTGGTCCAATCTGGAATGCTTCGCGCATTGGTTGGGTCGAAGTATTGCTTCGACGTATGAACTATCCGGCCAGTGAGTGTGAGCCCCCTCAGGCCAGGAAGATCCCATTCCGCTCCAAGGTTGAGTTGAACCCTCGGCACACCGGGGGCTGTGTTGCCGTCAGTAACGCCACCGGCTGTCTTTGTCAGTTCTCCGTCCAGCAAGGTCAAACCACCCAAGACACGCAGGTGGGCCAAAGGCTCGCCGAAAATGCTCAGCTCCACGCCCCGATTCCGCTGTTCTCCGATCAGGCTGAAAGTGTTTGTTGCCGGATCCGTAGCACCACTTGGCCGTGAAATCTGGAACAGACTCGCCGTCAATGCGAAGCGACCAAGGTCATACTTGGCGCCGATTTCATACTGCTTCGACTTGAAGGGAGCGAAGATCTCTCCGGCATTCGTCGCGCTGAGAGGTGCGGTCGGTCCTTGGCTGAGGGCTTCGATGTAGTTCACATAGAGTGACAAGTTTGTAATCGGTTTTACCACCAGTCCCACCGCTGGTGTGACGGCCGAGTCGTTGTAGTGCGCAGTGCGCACACCAGTCGTAGCGTTGAACGAATCGACAAGAATGATTTGATAGCGTGCGCCGATCGTGAGTTGAACCTGATCCTCGAGAACTCCAATAGTGTCTGCAAGCACGATGCTGCTGAGCTCGGTTTCTCCAGTCTTCGGTGGTTTGCTGGGGAAGTCTGTCAGTGTCGGCTTGGGATGGAAGATCGGGTCATAGAGATTGGAGGCAAGCAGCCCGAATGCCTCGCGTGCCAGTCCTGTCTTCTGGTGGATATGGTTGCCACTCAGCACCGGGCGATGAGTGAAAGTCCCGGTCTCGAACTGGCCACGCAGCCCCAGCTCGCCCGACCATGTATCCGTGAATGTCCGCGAATGAAACGGCGCCGTTTCATTCATGGCGCCGGTCGATGCATTGGTGAGTGTCGGGAACGAGGCAAGGAATTCGTTTCGCAGCTGATTGAAGCCGATAGATGCGAACGCCGTCGTGGTCGAATGGAGGTCGAATTCGCCACGCGCCATGCCGAAGAAATTGTCGTTATCGCCGAAGGTCCAAGGTTGAGAGTAGTTGCTTCCCGGCTCAGGAGGTTTCGGCACAGCCACGTTTGCCGCGAGACGAATGCCTCGCGTGATGTCCTCGTGGTGTTGACTCTGATAACCGAGATCGAGTGAGCCGCGGGCACGATCGCCACGAGCGTCGAAGCCGATGGTGACGAACTGGGTTTCCTGTTCGTAACGGTCGATCGCCGCGTCACCATTTCGATAGAGGCCGTTTATGCGGACTCCCAGCATTCGATCCGCCCCGAAACGACGGCCGATGTCTACATGACCGCCCAAGGTGGAATCGGAAAGGTAGCTGGCGGTGAAGCGCGTAATGTCGATATCGCCCGCCCGCTTGGGAACCAGATTGATGATGCCGCCAGTCGTTCCTCCCAGGTTCATCCCATACAGAAGTGCGGATGCACCTTTGAGAATTTCGACCCGCTCGAAGCCTTCTACGGCCAGAACGTTGCTCGCCGAGGACGCAATACCGAATAGGCCGTTGTACGCAACATCTTCATTGGCGGAGAGAAAGCCACGAACGTAGATCTGATCGATGCCGGAATCCTTTGGAAATACGGACCGGACCGAGGGATCGTTCAGCAGGACGTCGGAAAGGCTTCGCGCCTGCTGATCTGTGATCACCTTGTCCGTATAGCTGGTTATGTTGAACGGCGCATCCATCACATCGATATTTCCCAAGACGCCGAGCCTTCCACCTCGAGCCACCTGCCCGCCAGCATATTCCGGTGGCAACTCATGTGAAGCCGATTGGTACCGTGCGTGCACTTCTACTTCGGACACCACTTTCACTTCCGTCAACTCCTGTTCGCTTCCGGTAGCGGGCGGTGGCGGCTTGATCACCATCGTCGAACCATCCACCGTCGCTTCCAGCCCGCTGCCCGCCAGCAAGCGCTCCAGCGCCTGCTGCGGTGTCATGCTTCCCGATACAGCAGGTGCGCTCTTGCCGGCGACCAGCGCTGGATCGACGATGAACTCCAGCCGCGTCTGCTGCGCCCATTGGTTGAGGGCCTGCGCCAGCGGCTGTCCGGGAATATCGATGGGAACCGAGGTCTGCGTCGCTGCCGGAAGCGTGGCCTGGCTCCAGGCCGTTGGGATCGCAGGTGGGAATAGAAGAGATAGAACGAGCGCCAGCGAAGCTGGACGCAGGCGCGAGTGCGGCGGCATTGCGAGGTCTCCCTGAACAGCGAATGAGAAGCTTTTCCAGGAAGACGCGGGACTAGAGTGAAACCCTAGGTTGGGTTGCAGAAAAAATTTGCGTCAGGCTAGCTGTTGGGAAATCTATGCAGAAGTCAATAAATGCATTGATCTCGCAACATGCCCATAGCTGAAGTTTTTCCTCGGCCCGGCTTTTCGCCGGGACGACGAAGGTGGCTTCTACCCCACACCACCCCGCTCCCTTCGGGAGCACCCGGCCTCTTGAGAGGCGGGGAAGACAGTCTCATGTGCTCCCTCTTCCGCTACTCCCTCGCCCCGAGCACGATCTCCGTCACGCCCGCATCGTCCCGCAGGCGCACCGGCAGGACTTGCGGCAGGACACGGGCGAAGTTCTTCGGCCTTCGCACGTCGAAGGCACCCGTCACGCGCAGCGCGGCCACCGCCGAATCGCGAATCTGCAGGCTGGTCGCGCCGTAGCGCTCGAATTCCGCCAGCGCCTGAGCGAGCGGTGTGTCGTCGAAGCTCACCTGGCCTTGACGCCAGGGCGCGATGCCCGCACGCGGAACGGCGCTCACCGGTCCGAGCACGCCAAGCGCGCTGGCGACGAGTTGTTGCCCCGCTGTCAGTTCCACCGTATGCATATGTCCGGCATCGGCCGGATCGCGCGGCGACACCTTGACGCGTCCCGTCTCCACTGCCACGCGCACGCCCTCGGCGCCGGGCACTTCCGGGGTGTAGCGCACGGAGAAGCGCGTGCCGACCACGGTGATGCGCAATGGCCCGGCCAGCACGTCGAACACGCGTTGCGCGTCGCCGGTCACTTGGAACATCACCTCGCCTTCAGGGAGCTGCACTTCACGACGCTCGCGGTAGTAGGTGGCATCAACGCGCGTCGCGGTATCGAGCTGCAGCACACTGCCATCGGGCAGCGTGACGCTCATCTGCTGGCCGCGCGCGGTCTGCCAGGTTTGCGCGAACACCGGCTGCTGCCACCAGTAGTCCCACGCTTGCCACGCCGCTACGCCGACCACCAGCAGCAGGACGAACGCCACGGCTGCGCGCGGCATCCAGTTGCATCGTCCGAACCGCGGCTGCATCGCCTGCGTGTGCCTGTCCTGGGCGAGATTTCGGCGCAGAACGTCCAGTCCTTCGACCGCCTGCGCACGCTCGGCACTCTGCTGCTGCCTGCGCTTGTCCTCCGAAAGGTTGTGCCGAAGGACGTCCAGCCCTTCCGCCGGCAACGCATCGAGGCCGTCCCATTCCGCCTGCCAGCGCGCGAATACCCTGCTACAGGCGGGGTCGCTGTTCAGCCAGGCCTGGAACGCAGCTTCCTCCGCAGCATCGATGCCCGCGCGGCGCCGCACCAGCCAGTCCAGCGCTTCACGGCCCAGGCGCTCGTCGATGTGATTTGAGGATGCGGCATCCGCAGGATCGGGTCCGGTGTTCATCGCGCAATGATGGCTCTTCCGATGAAGACGCGGCAACGGGGTGAAACCCCAGGCCGCACGGGGCAGGCAGACACCGGAATCAGTCGCTCGACGGGTTCCTGCGCCGCAAGGCGGGTGCTGCAGGAGCGGAATCGCCGTTCATCCGCTCGCGGCACTGCCGGATCGCCAGCATTGCATTCTGCACGTGCTGCTCGACCGCCTTGCGCGAGATGCTCATGCGTTGCGCCACCTCGGCGTGACTGAGACCGTCGAAGCGATGCAGGATGAAGGCTTCGCGACAGCGCAGCGGCAAGGCATCGATGGTGGCCAGCACTGCCTGCAGCACCTGGGACGATGCGATCAGGGTATCAGGCTCGCAGGCGCGCTGCGCGGGGAGATCTTCCAACGCCGCATCTTCGCTTACCGTCACCTGGCTGTGAACCTGATCGCGACGATGCCGGTCGATCACCAGGTTGCGTGCGGTGCGATAGAGCAAGGCGCGTGGCTCGGCCACCGCCTGCCCGGCCTGCTGCAACGCCAGCACGCGCGCATACGCCTCCTGCACCACGTCGGCCGCGGCGTCGCGGTCGCGCAGCGCACGCGAGAAGTAGCTCAACAGCTCCTGGTAGTAGCGTGCTGCCAAGGACACGCCGGGCGCGCCCCGGCGTGCTTCATCCGCAGACATGGTTGTCTTCAGCAGCCAACAAATGAAAATAATTCTCATTATATGGAACTGAAGACCGGTCATCTACATGACGAACACGTTGCGGCCCGCGAGCGATGTCGTCCCGGCGTTTACTACTCTTTCGGGATGTAGTCGCCCTTCACGTACTGGTGGATGAACAGAATGCACTCATCCGGACCGACGCAGGCATCTCCGTGCATCGCCATGCCCGGCTGCAGCACATAGGAGCCCAGCGGTAAATCCCGCTCCTCGCCGCCATCGAAGGAATGGCGCCAGATGCCTTTCACGGACATGCCGTGGTAGTCCCCGGTATGGGCGTGGACCGGGGCGACGGTTCCGGGCGCGACTTTGAGCAGCATCGCGTATTCGCCCTTGTCACGGTCGCCCCACAAGATCACCCTCTTGATCGCAGGCGATCCCGGATTTACCTCTTGCCAGTCCATCTGATCGGGCGCCAGCATGATTCCTTCGGCGGTGTGTCCGACACCGGCAACTGCGAGCAGGGTGAGACCGATCAGCAGCGACTTCTTCAGCATGTGTTTACCTCTCCATGGGGTTGTAGCAGCAACGGGAACTGCGAATGCAGGAGCCGGTAACTTCGGCTCCGTCTGCCACCGCATCCTCGCAAGTCCTCGTTCGGCAGCGATTGTGGCCGACCGGCAAACGGTAAACAGTTCTGGCGTTATCCTGGTATCGATGCTGCTATGATGAGACGGTGTCGAACGGTCATACTGCCCATCTCGAAGCCCGCCAGAAAGAGTTCGGGGATTTCCTGCGCTCCCGCCGCGAGCGCCTGACGCCGGCTGCAGTCGGATTGCCCAACGGCTTCCGCCGCCGCACGCCCGGGCTGCGGCGCGACGAAGTTGCACTCCTCGCAGGCGTCGGGACCACCTGGTACACATGGCTCGAGCAGGGCCGCGACGTGCGACCTTCAGCCGAAGTGCTGAACGCGCTGGCGCAGGCCCTGCAACTCGACCGGGCGGAACGGCAGCATCTGTTCATCCTCGCCGGCCGCCCTTCGCCGGAGCTGCGCACGACCGGCCCCGAGCATGCGCCTGAGGCCTTGGTCCGCATGCTCAACAGCATGTCCGACCAGCCGGCCTATGTGCTGGGCCGCCGTTGGGACGTGCTGGCCTGGAACGAGGCGGCGGCTGCCGTCTTCTGCGATTTCAGCCGCTTGGACGGCGATGGCCGCAATCTGATGCATCTGTTGTTTGCCGACGAATCCTACCGTCGGCTCCTGGTGGATTGGGACGATCATGCGCCGCTGGCACTCGCAACGTTCCGGGCCGACAGCGCGCGCTATGCCGGCGATCCGGACTTCGAGCGGCTGATCGCTCTGCTCATGGAGAAGAGCAGCGAGTTCCGCACCTGGTGGCCACGTCATGATGTGAGGCATCAGGCATCGGCCGTCAAGCGTATCCAGCATCCATCTGCCGGACAACTGGTGTTCGAGCATATGAGTCTCGATGTGACCAATCATCCCGGCATGCGCTTCGTCGTTTGCACACCGAGCAAGGATGTCGGTCGATAGTCGCTGCGCTTGGAGCCGTCCATCCGGCACTACCGCCCTTTCGCAGGCCATGTTATCGGCTTAAGTCCAGGCATGACCCCTTGGCGCTTTCCCCTCCTCGTTGAGGAGGGGAAGAAAGCCGGCGCATCGCAGCCGACTTCCCCTCCTTTTCAAGGAGGGGTGCCGCCGAAGGCGGCGGGGTGGTTAGCTTCTACCCCATACCACCCCGCTCCCTTCGGGAGCACCCCGCCTCGTGAGAGGCGGGGAAGACGATCACCGCAAGCGAGCGCGGTGGTTTCTTCCACCCATGTAGAATAGCGCCCGGGTGTCCGCTGCATTCCGCAGCGAGGCAGGTTCATGCGCTGGTCGGGCCGCCGCGCAAAGTTTTTACGCGACCATGAACCGACACTCGTCACGGCAGCATCTGCCGCGCGCCCAGATACTCGCCGAACGCGCCTTCTCCACCCTCGAACGCTTTCTGCACGTCGAAGCCGTCAGCGGCATCGTGCTGGTCGTGGCCGCGGCGATCGCCCTGATCTGGGCGAACTCGCCGGCCGCCGAAAGCTATCACGCGCTGTGGCATATGCCACTGTCGGTCGGACTCGGCAGCTTCACGTTCTCCCGCTCCCTGCACTTCTGGATCAACGATGCACTCATGACAGTGTTCTTCCTGGTCGTGGGCATGGAGATCCGCCGCGAGATGCATGAAGGTGCGCTGGCGAACCTGCGCCAGGCCACGCTGCCGGTGGCGGCAGCGATCGGTGGCGTGGTCGTCCCGGCGCTGATCTTCCTCGCCTTGAATGGCGACCCGCTGCAGCGCCGGGGCTGGGCCGTGCCGACCGCCACCGACATCGCCTTCGCGGTGGGCGTGCTGGCGTTGCTGGGTCGCTCCATTCCCGGCAACGTGCGTGTGTTCCTGCTTGCCCTCGCGATCATCGATGACATCGTCGCCGTGCTCATCATCGCCGTCTTCTATTCGGGTGGAGTGGATTACAGTGGGCTGCCCATCGCTGGCATCGGCATCCTGCTGGTGCTGGGGCTGCAATGGATCGGCGTCGGCTCGGCCTACGCTTACGTGCTGCCGGGCGCGGTGCTATGGATGGGATTGATGCAGACCGGTGCCCATCCCGCGCTCGCCGGAGTGGTGCTCGGCCTGATGACGCCTGTATTGCCCGGCCGAACGCGTGAACGGCCGCTGGACATGGCCAGCCGCGCGGTCGACGATCTGTGTGCGCGCGCCGCCGATCCCGACCCGGCTCCAGGCCATTTGATCACACCGTTACGCAAGCTGCGTCGAGCTCAGCGCGAGCTGACACCGCCAGTCACACGCGTGCAGATGGCGCTGCATCCCTGGGTCGCCTACGGCGTGATGCCCTTGTTCGCACTGGCCAATGCCGGTGTGAGCCTGAGTGGCGTCGATCTCGCCGCCAGCGGAGCGCAGGCCGTCATGCTCGGCGTCCTGCTGGCGCTGGTCATCGGCAAGCCGCTGGGCATCATCATCACCAGCTGGCTGGTGGTGCGGCTGGGCTGGTGTCGATTGCCGCCAGGTGTCTCGTGGGCAGGCATCGGTGTTATCGGCCTGCTGGCAGGCATCGGCTTCACCATGTCCATCTTCATCGCCATGCTCGCCTTCCGCGACGCGAACCTGCTGAGCGCCGCGAAGCTGGGCGTGCTGCTCGCCTCGCTGGCCGCCGCCACCATCGGACTGGCCTGGGGAAAGCTCTACGCGCGGCGCCTGGTCCGCAACACGCACTGAGGCTCACGTCACTCGGTGAAGGTGATCTTCACCGACTCGGCAGACTTTTGCGCCGGACCATGAAACACCGCCTCGACGTTGTTGCCGTCGGGATCGATGACGAAGGCGGCGTAGTAGCCCGGATGATAGGGACGCACGCCCGGCGCACCG
>JAHCKU010000074.1 GCA_026125625.1 Burkholderiales bacterium
GGGCGGCGAGTGCGCGCAATCATCGCCCGCTGGCCTGCCTGATGATCGATATCGACGGCTTCAAACGCATCAACGATACCCACGGCCACGACTTTGGCGATGCGTTATTGCGGCATCTGGCTGCCGTCGTGCGGCAAGAGGTGCGTGCAGAGGACGTCGTCTGCCGCATGGCCGGCGAGGAATTTCTGATGGTTCTCACGGACACCGGATTACATACCGCCATGACCTTGGCCGAGCGTCTGCGTCAGTCGGTGGCCGCCAACACCTTCACCAGCGGCCAGGCCAGCTGCACGATCACGGTCAGTGTGGGCGTGGCGCTGCGCGAGGCGGGCATGCAGCGTGTGGATGATCTGATCAAGGCCGCCGATGACGCCTTGTGCGCGGCCAAGGCGGCGGGGCGCAACCGCGTGGTCGGCCCATGCCCGCCGACGGCGCAGCGCGCACCGGTGCAATCGTCATAGCGCGAAGCGTACCCGGTACGACGCGCCCGGGTGTGGGCTATTCCGAGTCCTGGAACGACGAGCGGCGCCCGCCCGGGACGCCGCTCGTCGTTTCTACCCAATACCGCTGATCAGGCAGCTTTCCTGCGTGCCGGCGCCACCTGGGCGGCGGCGTTGGCGAAGCTTGCCTCGGTGGCGGCGGCCGCCTGTTTCGCCGTCTTCACCAGGATCTCGTACCAGGTGCTGGTCGACTGGATCGTCGACTTGATCGCGCTCACCGCGCTCTCCGATCCGGGCGGGGCCGACTTCAGCGCGGCATCGAGCGTGACGGCCACATTCTTGTTGAACTCGGCCAGGTGCTGCTCGACCAGAGCGGCGAGCTCGCCCTGGGCCGCCATCAGGATCTCATGCGCGGACTTGGCGTAGGTTGCCGTCTTGTCCCATGCCGGTTGCGCCGCGGAGGTGGCCAGAGAAGCCCATTGCGCCGGCTCCTTGACTGCCGCGAACTGGCGCAGGGTACGGGTACCGTCTTCGTAGGCGGCTTTGGCCGAGTTGAACTGCAGTTCCGCCAGCTTGCCGGCTGCCTCGACAGCGACTTCCGACCCCTTGATAGCGGCGTTGAGCTGGGTCTTGGCCAGAGTGGCCAGTTGATCGTTGATCTCTACCATTCCTCTATCTCCGTGAGTGAACATATATGTATTGCTGCGCTGCACAAAGCAAGTATAGGGCCGTTTCCCCGGATGTCAAGTAAATTTGTTGCGATGCAGCAAAAAATGGGTCGAGCCGGTCATGGACGCTCGGCCAGCAGGGCAGTCACCAGCGCAGCGGCCGAGGCACGGTTCTCCACGCCCAGCTTTATGTAGATACGCTCCAGGTGCTTGTTCACCGTGCGGGGACTCAGTTCCAGGAT
This sequence comes from Burkholderiales bacterium, assembly GCA_026125625.1. Classification (GTDB taxonomy): domain Bacteria; phylum Pseudomonadota; class Gammaproteobacteria; order Burkholderiales; family SHXO01; genus SHXO01. Next base: position 1,351 of record JAHCKU010000074.1, read on the forward strand.
GTCGCCGATGTCGCGATTCGACTTTCCCCGGGCGATCCACAACAGCACTTCCGCCTCTCGTGGAGTAAGTCCATACTGACTTGCCAACCGCCCGGTGTTGGCGGTGGAATCCGCGACCTCCACTGCAATCAGCAGTTGCTCACCATGCGTGCGGCCGATGCGGGTGAAGCTCAACGCGATGCCGGGTGCGGCGGTTTCCACGCATACGCGCCTTGGGCGGCCACCCTCGTCACTGCCCAGCTGCTCCAGCAGCTGGCCGGCGAGGCGCGCATTCAACTGCTGCGCGTCGCCGGCGGACAGCCGGGCCAGCATGGCTGCTGCGCTTGGCGTGCGCCAGCCGATGTGACCCTGGGTGTCGAGCGTGAACGCGGCGCGTCCTGCCAGGTCGAGCGCGTCACGTGCGCTGGCGACCATGCGTGCGTTGGCCAAGTGCGTGCGCAGACGGGCCATGAGCTGCTCCGGCACGATCGGCTTGGTGACGTAGTCGACCCCGCCCGCGCCGAAGCCGCGGATGACGTGCTCGGTGTCACTCAAGCCGGTCATGAACACCACCGGTACCGTGGCTATGCTGGGCAGCTGCTTCAGCCGTATGCAGGTCTCGAATCCGTCCAGGCCGGGCATCACCGCGTCGAGCAGAATGATGTCGGGTGCGCCGTGCAGCGCCCGCTCCAGCGCGCTGGTTCCGTCCAGGGACACCAGCACGGTCATGCCGGCGTCCTCCAGCGCGTCGGTGAGCATGGCCAGTGTTTCCGGCGTGTCGTCCACGACCAGGACGCGGTCGCGGCGCGGCCCGTCAACGGGCGTCTGCACGCAATGCCTCCAGGACTTTCATATACCGGTTGAGCTGAAACTCCTTCACCAGCACGCGCAGATGCAAGGCCAGCGCACGTGTGGATGCCTCGCCGTTTTCCATCTCGTCGAGCTTGTTGTGGATGGCGCGCACGTGCCCCATCTGCCCCAATGACCACAGCGCATCGAGAACGTCCGGGGGGGCCGACGCCGTCGCGGGCAGCGGGGCTGGCAGCGGCGGCGGGGTGGATTCTTCGTACAGCCATTCGATGTGCAGGTGATGCCGGATCTTTTCCAGCAGCTGCCAGAAATCCACCGGCTTGACGATGAAGTCGTCGTGGTGGCAGGGCGACGTACCCGGCGCGCGCTGACTCTCGTAGGCATCGGCCGAGACCATGACGATCGGGCGATCGGCGTGATCGGTATCGCGCAGCGCGCGCGCCAGTTCCCAGCCGTTGACGCCAGGCATGTTGACGTCGAGCAGGAACAGGTCGACCGCCATGGCTTCGCTGATCTGCAGGCATTCCTGCGCATTCGAGGCGCACAGTACGTGAAAGCCGATCGGTTCCAGCAGACCGGAGATCAGATCACGATGACCCTCGTCGTCGTCGGTGACCACGATCGACTTGGGTGGCCCCAGGTAGCCGCGCACGCGCCGCTGTGCCGGACGCACGACCGTGGGTGTGGTCACCTGCGACAGCATGAGCGTGCAGGTGAAGACGCTGCCTGTCCCGAGTCTGCTGCGGGCGCGCAGCCGCCCGCCCATGATCTCCACCAGCAGCTTGCTGATGGTCAGGCCCAGCCCGGTGCCGCTCACCTGACTGCGCGCGGCGATGCGGCCGCGCTCGAACGGCAGGAACACGCGTTCGAGATCTTCGGGCGCGATGCCCATGCCGCTGTCCTCGATCTCGATCTCGGCGAGCTGACGCGCATAGCGCACGCGCAAGGTCACGTGGCCATCCTCGGTGAATTTGATCGCATTCGACAGCAGGTTGATGAGGATCTGTCGCAGACGGCGCTCGTCGGTATAGACCAGCTCGGGGAGGTCATGGGACGACTCGAAGCGAAACTCCAGCCCCTTCGCCTCGGCCTGCAGCCGGAACATGCTGACCATCTGCTCCAGCAGATCGCGGAAGAACACCTCGCCGCGATGCAGATGCAGCTTGCCGGCTTCGATCTTGGCGATATCCAGCAGGCCGTCGATCAGACCGGCCAGGTGTTCGCCGCTGCGGCGGATGACCTCGATGGCATCGCGCCGTGCCGCCGGCATGCCCTCGTCGCGCAGCAGCAGCTGGGCGTAGCCCAGCACGCTGTTGAGCGGCGTGCGCAGCTCGTGGCTGATGCTGGTCACGTAGCGGCTCTTGGCCAGGTTGGCGCCTTCGGCGACCTCCTTGGCTTTCTGCAACTGGGCGTCGGTGCGCTTGTGTGCTTCGATCTCCTGTATCAGCAGCTGCGTCTGGCGCACCGATTCCTCCTGCGCCACCTTGCGTGTCTCGTGCGCGAGCACCAGCAGCCAGGCGGCGATGCCGGCAATCACGCTGAACACCAGGAATACCTTCCACAGGATGGATTCGACGTCCCCGGCAGGGATATGCGCGCTGATGGATTCGTGCAGGTAGAGCAGATACAGGATGGCGCCGATGGCAGTGCCGAACACCAGCGACACACCCAGGTAGTGCCCGAGGCTGGAGTTGAGACGCTCGATCGCACGCGGCGGCAGGATGGTGCCGAGCGCCTTGAACAGCTGCTGCGACAGGCGTGCATCGGTCTTGCACGAATCCTCGCAGCGTGCATCGAGCGAGCAGCACAGCGAGCAGATCGATCCGGCATAGGCCGGACAATGCGTCATGTCCTCGGCTTCGAATTCGTTCTCGCAGATGCAGCAGCGCGCGCTGGGCGTGGCCGGAGGCTGGGCTGCACGCGCGCTGTAAAAGCGGCTGCGGGTGAGCAGTGCGAGCAGCGGCGTGGCGACGAAGGCGATGCCGAGCGCGAGGAAGGGCGCCAGCGCCTGGGCGGTGGCGCCGAACAGGCCGGCGAAGGCGCTGATCGACAGCGCCGAGGCGATGACCATCGCGCCCAGGCCCACCGGATTGACGTCGTACAGGTGCGCACGCTTGAACTCGATGTGCCGCGGACTCAAGCCCAGCGGCTTGTTCACCACCAGGTCCGCGACCAGGGCGCCGATCCACGCGATGGCCACGTTCGAGTACCAGCCGAGCACCTGCTCGAGCGCGTGAAACACGCCCAGCATCATCAGCAGCAGCGCCAGCAGGACGTTGAACACCAGCCACACCACGCGTCCGGGGTGGCTGTGCGTCAGGCGCGAAAAGAAGTTCGACCAGGCGATGGAGCCGGCGTAGGCGTTGGTGACGTTGATCTTGATCTGGCAGATCACCACGAACAGGCCCGTGATCCACAGCGCCAGGGTCGGGGAGGTGAACACGTACTCGAAGCCGACGCGATACATCTGTGTGGGCTCCACCGCGCGCTCGGCCCCGACACCGTGCGCCAGGGCGAGGAAGGCGAGCAGCGAACCCGCCAGCAGCTTGAGCACGCCCAGCACGATCCATCCCGGCCCCGCGGCGAGCAATGCGGCCCACCAGCGCAGCTTGCCGACCTTGCGCTGTGGCGGCAGGAAGCGCAGGAAGTCGACCTGCTCGCCGATCTGACCCACGAGTGAGAAGGCCACCGAGGCGGCCGCGCCGAAGGCGAGCAGATGGGTCCCGCTGCTGCCGGCCGCGCCCGGGTAGGTGGTCCAGCCGGACAGCTCGGCAGGGCGGTGCAGGGCGATGAAGACGAACGGCAGCAGGCTCAACACCACCCACAGCGGCTGCGTCCACACCTGGAAGCGGCTGATGAGGGTGATGCCGTGCGTGACCACCGGAATCACCACCAGCGCGCTGACCAGATAGCCCGCCCACAGCGGGATGCCGAAGCACATCTCCAGCGCCATGGCCAGGATCGCCGCCTCGATGGCGAAAAAGATGAACGTGAACGAAGCGTAGATGAGCGAGGTGACGGTGGAGCCGAGGTAGCCGAAGCCTGCGCCGCGCGCCAGCAGGTCCATGTCGATGCCGTAGCGTGCGGCGTAGTAGCTGATGGGCAGGCCGGTGAGAAAAATCACCAGTCCCACCACCATGATGGCGAGCACCGCGTTGTTGAACCCGTAGCTGAGCGTGATGGCCGCGCCGATTGCTTCCAGCGCCAGGAAGGAGATCGAGCCCAGGGCGGTGTTGGCGACGCGCCCGCAGGTCCATTTGCGCGCGGACTTCGCAGTGAAGCGCAGAGAATAGTCTTCCAGCGTCTCGTTGGCGACGAACTGGTTGTACTCCCGGCGCACGCGCGAAATGCGTTGAGGGGCAGACATTGCAGCGGCTGGACCGTGTTCGCGCGAAGGCGAGCACGATCGGTGACCTCGGTTCGTTGGTCGATCTAGATCCGGTCTAACCCAGGGTGCGCCTGCCAGGGACATCGGGCACCCGCCGCAATTGCCAGGATCCGCCGTCGACGGTGGCGGTCAGGCGTGTTGTTGTGCTGCTATGCAGCAATCTACTTCATGCACGCGCGCCGCGCAATACTATCTCTTCTTCCCATTGTGGGATGTACGTCAATTGACGTACGTACCTGGCATACGTCGATCAACGTATTGCTGCTATGCAGCGAGAGTGCGTAAGGTTCCGTCGTCGACTGCGCGATAGCCGGACTCAACGGGAGGCCGGGTCGTGCAGCCACGGAACCGGAAAAGGAGATCGCCGATGTCGTCGAAGCAGGATCGTCCCGATTTGTCGTCGCCCACCCGCCGTCGCGTGGTCCAGGGCCTGGCCTCGCTGCCGCTGCTCGCGGTCCCCGGGTTCAGCCTGGCCCAGCAATATCCCACGGCGAAGGTGAACACCACCAAGCTTGCGGTGACCGATACCGAGGTCACGGTAGGCCAACTGCACTCGGCCACCGGCACCATGGCGATCAGCGAGACCGGCTCGATCCAGGCCGAGCGCCTGGCGATCGAACAGATCAATGCGGCCGGCGGCGTGCTCGGGCGCAAGATCAAGATCATCCAGGAGGACGGCGCCAGCGACTGGCCGACGTTCGCGGAGAAGTCCAAGAAGCTGCTGGTCAACGACCGCGTGGCGGCCGTATTCGGTTGCTGGACTTCGGCCTCGCGCAAGGCGGTGCTGCCGATCTTCGAGAAAGAGAACGGGATGCTCTACTACCCGACCTTCTACGAGGGGCTGGAGCAGTCGAAGAACGTCATCTACACCGGCCAGGAAGCCACCCAGCAGATCATCTGGGGCCTGGACTGGGTGAGCAAGGAGAAGCAGGCCAAGAGCTTCTTCCTGATCGGTTCCGACTACATCTGGCCGCGCACCTCCAACAAGATCGCGCGCAAGCACATCGAGAATTTCCTCAAGACCAAGGTCGTGGGCGAGGAGTACTACCCGCTCGGCCACACCAATTTCAACTCGCTCATCAACAAGATCAAGATCGCCAAGCCGGACTGCATCTATGCCATCGTCGTGGGCGGCAGCAACGTCGCCTTCTACAAGCAGATGAAGGCCGCCGGCATCACCTCCGACAAGCAGCTGCTGCTCACCATCTCGGTAACCGAGGACGAGCTGCTGGGCATCGGCGGCGAGAACTGCAACGGCTTCTACGCCTGCATGAAGTACTTCCAGAGCCTCGATAACCCGAACAACAAGAAGTTCGTCGAGGCGTTCAAGGGCAAATACGGCGGCAAATCGGTGATCGGCGACGTGACCCAGGCCGCCTATCTCGGCCCGTGGCTGTGGAAGATGACGGTGGAGAAGGCGGGCAGCTTCGACATCGACAAGGTGGCAGCGGCCTCGCCCGGCATCGAGTTCAAGAACGCGCCGGAAGGCTACGTCAAGATCCATCCCAATCACCATCTGTGGAGCAAGGCGCGCATCGGGCAGATCCAGACCGACGGTCAGTTCAAGATGATCGCCGAGTCGCCCGATCTGATCGAGCCCAACCCCTTCCCCAAGGGCTATCAGTGATGCCTTGCCGTCACTGAACCACGAGTGCGAAGGCGCCGCGTGGCTTCCTTGCCACCCCTTGGGCCGCGCGGCGCCCGAGCGCGTATCGATAGTCGAGGTGGCGGCGCGTCGCACGCCATCACACCGCAGCACTTCACGAACGCCAAGGAAGGACGCGAATGACCGCCTCCGATCTGTGGAACATCGTCGTCATGCAGGGCTTCGCCGGCCTGAGCCTGTTCAGCGTGCTGCTGCTGATGGGGCTCGGGCTGGCGATCATCTTCGGCCAGATGGGCGTGATCAACATGGCGCACGGTGAGTTCATGACCATCGGCGCGTACACCATCTTCATGCTCTCCAGCCTCACCCAGAGCTTCGCGCCGAACCTGATGCCGTACTACTTCTTCATTGCCATCGCGATCGCTTTCGTGCTCGCCTTCGCGGTCGGCTGGATGGCTGAATGGGCGCTGATCCGTCATCTGTACCGGCGTCCGCTCGACACCTTGCTCGCCACCTGGGGCTTGAGCCTGGGCATGCAGCAGATCTTCCGCTCGACTTTCGGTGCCAAGGAAGTCAGCCCGACCCTGCCGGACTGGCTGCTGGGCTCGTGGGCGCCGAAGGATGGGCTGGACATTCCCATCAACGGCATGTTCGTGATGGGATTGACGCTGCTGGTGACTGGCTGCGTGTTCCTGCTGCTGTACCGCTCGCGCTGGGGCCTGCGCGTGCGCGCCACGGTCGCCAATCGCACGATGGCCAACGCCATCGGCATCAACACCCGGAAGACCGATCGCATGACCTTCGCCATCGGCTGCGGCATCGCCGGTGTCGCGGGCGCGGCGTTCACCACCATCGGCTCCACCGGCCCGACCAGCGGCTCGCTGTACATCGTCGATGCCTTCCTGGTGGTGACCTTCGGCGGTGCCGCCAGCCTGCTCGGCACCGTGGCCTCGGCCTTCGGCATCGCACAGACGCAGTCGATCAGCGAGTTCTTCCTCACCGGCTCGATGGCCAGGGTCCTCACGCTGCTGGCGATCGTCACCATCCTGATGATCCGGCCGCAGGGGTTGTTTGCCCTCAAGGTCCGGCGCTGATTCGGTCAACTTCCAGGAGCACGCGTCATGCAAAAGTTGCGCAACTGGCTCGTCACCTCGGATCTCGCCGGAGTGATGGTGCTGGCCCTGATCGTCTTCGCGGTGATGCCGCTCACGCTCGACATCTTCCGCCTGAACCTGGTCGGCAAGTACCTCACCTATGGCTTCGTCGCCGTCGGCCTGGTGATGCTGTGGGGCTACGGCGGCATCCTCAGCCTCGGCCAGGGCGTGTTCTTCGGGCTGGGCGGCTACTGCATGGCGATGTTCCTGAAGCTCGAGGCCTCGGACCCGGAGAGCACCAAGATCCAGTCCACGCCCGGTATCCCGGATTTCATGGACTGGAACCAGCTCACTGCGCTGCCGTTCTGGTGGGAGCCGTTCCGCAGCCTGCCGTTCGCGCTGCTGGCCATGCTGCTGGTGCCCACGGCGCTGGCGTTCATCATCGGCTTCGCCATGTTCAAGCGGCGCGTGGGCGGCGTGTACTTCGCCATCATCACGCAGGCGGTGGCGCTGATCCTGACGGTGCTGATCATCGGCCAGCAGGGCTATACCGGCGGCGTGAACGGCATGACCGACCTGAAGACCCTGCTGGGCTGGGACATCCGCACCGACTCGGCGAAGTACATCCTGTACTTCGTCAACGCCGTGCTGCTGTTCGTCGCCATCTTCATCTGCCGTGCCATACAGAAGAGCAAGCTCGGCACGCTGCTGCTGGCGATGCGCGACAAGGAAGACAGGGTGCGCTTCTCCGGCTACGACGTGGCCAACTTCAAGGTGTTCGTGTTCTGCCTGGCGGCGATGCTGTGCGGCGTGGGCGGAGCCATGTTCGCCCTGCAGGTCGGCTTCATGTCGCCGTCCTTCGTAGGCATCGTGCCGTCCATCGAAATGGTGATCTTCGCCGCTGTGGGCGGGCGCATGTCGCTGGTGGGCGCGGTCTACGGCACCTTGCTGGTCAACTTCGGCAAGACCTACTTCTCCGAGACCTTCCCCGAGCTGTGGCTGTTCCTGATGGCGGCGCTGTTCATCGGTGTGACGCTGGCTTTCCCGAACGGACTGGCGGGACTGTACGAGAGCAAGGTCAAGCCCTGGCTGGCGCGCAAACGCGAAACGGCACCGCTGCCGCCTCCGGTGGTGCAGCCGCCAGCCGGCGCAGAGGTCTCCCAGGCTGCCCGTACGGCCGTGGGCAAGACCAGCGACGCAGCAGCCGACGCCACGCCCTCAGGCAGCGTCGGCAATGCACCGGCTTGAGCCATCCACACATCCAGGAGCAGAGCGACATGAGCAATACCGATTTCGTGCTGGCGGTGGAAGACCTCACGGTCTCGTTCGACGGCTTCAAAGCCATCGACAAGCTCACGCTGTATCTGGAGAAGGGTGAGCTGCGCGTGATCATCGGACCCAACGGCGCCGGCAAGACCACGCTGCTCGATCTCATCTGCGGCAAGACGCGCGCGAGCGCGGGCAGCATCAAGTTCAAGAACCAGGAGATGAGCCGGCTCGCCGAACACCAGATCGTACGCGCCGGCATCGGACGCAAGTTCCAGACGCCGTCGATCTACGAGAACCTGACCGTGTTCAAGAATCTGGAAGTGTCCTTCCCGCGTGGTCGTGGCGTGTTCGGCGCGCTGGGCTTCAAGTGCGATCAGGAAGTGCAGGCGCGCATCGAGGCAGTGTCAGAGGAGATCGGGCTCGCCGACCAGCTCGAAGTCGAAGCCGGTCTGCTGTCGCATGGCCAGAAGCAGTGGCTGGAGATCGGCATGCTGCTGATGCAGGAACCGGAGCTGCTGATGCTGGACGAGCCGATCGCCGGCATGAGCGTACGCGAACGCGAGCTGACCGCCGAACTGCTCGATCGCATCTGCCGCAATCGCTCCATGATCGTGATCGAGCACGACATGGATTTCGTCAAGAAGATCGCACACAAGGTCACCGTCATGCATCAGGGCAGGATCCTCGCCGAGGGTCCGATGGAGAGCGTGCAGAACGACCCACGCGTGATCGACGTCTACCTCGGCCACTGATTCCACTGGAGCGCAGCCATGTTGACTGTTTCCGATTTGTTCGTGAGCTACGGCCAGAG
>JAHCKU010000075.1 GCA_026125625.1 Burkholderiales bacterium
AAGCGAGCAGGCACTGCGTCTCGAAGAGGTCGGGGCACTTCTCGACTCGGGTGCGCTGGTGGCCGACGCCTGCCGTCGCGGGCTGCGCGCGGGCGATCGGTGGCAGCCGCTCGCACGCCGTCCGGTGCTGTTTGCGTTGGCGCTTGCGCTGGCGCAAGCGTGGCCCGGCGAGGTCGATCGGCAAGCTTTGATCACACATGCATTCCGCACCCGCCGCCCCGACGAATCGCATCGCGCGCGCCTGCGCGTCGAGATCGGCCGTCTGCGTGCGCTCGTCGCAGCGTTCGCGCGTATCGAGGCCACCCCGCGCGGCTTCGTCCTCGAGCCGCACAGCGCACATGACGTGGTCGTGTTGGTGCCGCCGATCGAGGGCGATCAGGCATCGCTGCTGGCTCTGCTTGCCGATGGCGCGGCCTGGTCGACTTCCGCCCTGGCGCTGGCTTTGGGGGCCAGTCAGCGCACGGTGCAACGCGCGCTGGTCGAACTCGAAGCCGCCGGAAGGGTGCGCTCGATCGGGCAGGCGCGAGCGCGTCGCTGGCTGTCACCTCCGATCGCGGGATTCACGACAATCTTGTTACTCCCTGCTTCGCTACCGCTTGCGTAGAGTTGTCTCGACGCGCCGATGCGAGGCGCACAGCACAGGAAGGAGTCAGGCAATGAATCGCAAGACAGGTAACGACAGGCCCCAGGCATCCGCGCGTGCCGCCGAAGTCGTGCGCGAGTACGGCCCCTTCGTCGGCGCCGACCGTATACACGGCGTCACCCACGACGGCCGCCGTGTGTGGGCTGCCACGGACACCAGGCTGATCGCCATCGATCCCGAAAGCGGCGAGGTCGTGCGCACGCTCGAGCGCGCCTGCGACGCCGGCACCGCCTTCGATGGCACCTACCTCTATCAGATCGCCGAAGCGCGCATCGACAAGATCGATCCCGCCAGCGGTGACGTGGCGGCTTCCATCCCGGCGCCCGGCCACGGCAGCGACTCGGGGCTCACCTGGGCCGAAGGCAGTCTGTGGGTGGGGCAGTACCGCGATCGCAAGATCCAGCAGATCGATCCCGAGACCGGAGCAGTCAGGCGCACCATCGAATCCAACCGCTTCGTCACCGGCGTGACCTGGGTCGACGGCGAGCTGTGGCACGGGACCTGGGAAGGCGACGAGAGCGACATCCGCCGCATCGATCCGCACAGCGGTACGGTGCTCGAGCGACTCGAGATGCCGCGCGGCAGCGGCGTCAGCGGGCTGGAGTCCGATGGTGCGGAACTCTTCTACTGCGGCGGCGGAGCGAGCGGAAAAGTCCGCGCCGTGCGGCGTCCGAAGACGATCCGATCCTGAGCGGCATCGTGACCATCCGTTCCGTCCAGGGACGGATGGATTGCTGAGGGTAAACACACCCGCTGCGCACGAAAAGGAGCCGATGCACCTGCACGACCTCGCGCTCCACCCGCTTCCAAGACATCACGACCGGCACGGCTGCCGCTGTCGATTTGGACCGTGGTCGTTCGACCAGTCAATGCAAGCCGGATCAGCGGCAACGCCCTCCACGGCGATCTGCCCTTCCGTTTGCAGTTTCAATGACATCAAGAGGGAGTAATCACATGAAGCTCCACTATGGCTGGGCGATGGTCGCCATCGGCGCGCTGATGACCTGTGTGGCCGTCGGGGCGATGTTTTCGCTGGCGGTGTTCCTCGAGCCGATGACCCGGGACACCGGCTGGTCGCGCGCCGCCGTGTCGAGTGCCATGACGCTCAACTTCCTCGCCATGGGGATTGCCGGCTTCGGCTGGGGTGCGCTCAGCGACCGCTTCGGCCCACGCCGCGTCGTGCTCGTGGGGTCGGTGCTGCTCGGACTGGGGCTCGCCCTCGCCAGCCGCGCGACGAGCCAGACCGCCTTCCTCCTGATCTATGGCCTCATCGTCGGTGTCGCCGCCGGCAGCTTCTTCGCGCCGATGTTCGCAGCCGTCATGCCATGGTTCGAGCGCCATCGCAGCCTGGCCGTCTCGCTCGTCTCCGTCGGTATCGGCGTCGCGCCGATGACGCTGTCGCCATTTGCCGCCTGGCTCGTATCGCACACCGACTGGCGTACCGCCCAGCTCTCGATTGCGCTCCTGGTCTGGGCGCTTCTCATCCCGGCTGCGCTGTTCGTGCGCCAGGCGCCGCCGACGGTCGCAAGCGATGCCGGACCAGTGGATGCACCCGCGGGCGGCCCAGCCCTGGGCGTGGGCGACGCTCTGCGCTCCCCGCAGTTCATCGTGCTCGCGCTCACCTACTTCGCCTGCTGCGCCGCGCATTCGGGGCCGATCTTCCACACCATCAGCTATGCCATCTTCTGCGGCGTGCCGGCCATGGCGGCCGTGACGGTATACAGCGTGGAAGGCCTGGCCGGGCTGGGCGGCCGGTTGGCGCTGGGCCTGCTGGCCGATCGCTACGGCGTCAAGCAGGTGCTGATCGCAGGGCTCGCCATCCAGGCGTTCGCGGCAGGCGCATTTGTCTTCGCCGCGCGCCTGGGAGAGTTCTACGCCGTGGCTGCCGTGTTCGGCTTCGCGTACGGCGGCGTCATGCCGCTCTATGCGGTGCTCGCCCGCGAGTATTTCGGCCAGCGCATCCTCGGCACGATCCTGGGTGCGGCAACGATGGTTTCGAGCCTCGGCATGGCGCTCGGGCCGCTCGGCGGCGGATGGATCTTCGACCGCTTCGGCGGCTATGCCTGGCTATACATCGGGTCCTTCGTCCTCGGGCTCGGTGCAGTGGCTATCGCATTCGCGTTCCCGCCGATTTCGCGGCCGGCACTGGCTCGCCAACCGGCGTAGGCACGCGAATGAGCAGACAGGGTGAATGCCTCAACCCCCAAGCCGCTGCACCACGTCGACGCCGATGCCATTGGGATCGACCACGACGAAATGGCGATCTCCCCACGGCTCGTCACGCAATTGGACCTCGATGGGAACGCCCAGCGCCTGGATGCGCCGATACTCGGTGTTCGCATCCTCGACATCGACGACGATCCACATGCCTTGGCCCTGGAACGCGGGGCGGAAGATTTCCGCCTGCGATTCCAGGCCGGGCTTCATGAAGCCGAGCTCGCTGTCGCCCAGCTTGAGCAGGACGACCCAGCCATCCTCGCCTTCGTAGAGCACTTCACAACCGAACAGCCGAACGTAGAACGCCTTCGATTCCTGCACCTTCTCGGTGATCACGCCGGACCAGAATTTCACTTGCCACCTCCTTGCAGACATCGATCGGAAGCGGCCATTCTCCCGGACGGATCAGGGCGGGTCTTGCAAGAAAACGACTTCGCGGCGCGCGAATACTGCAGGAGAGATATCGCCCAGCAGCCTGAACTCGTTGCTCATGTGACTCTGGTCCGAGTAGCCCGCGGCGGCGGCGATATCTGCGAGGGATGCAGGTGAAGACGAAACGAGTGCGGATGCGCGGCGAAAGCGCACGATCCTGGAGAACAGCTTCGGGGTGATGCCGACCGTTTCGAGAAACACGCGTTCGAGCTGGCGCGGGCTCTTCCCGAGCATCGCCGCGATCGCCTTGATGCGCAGCATGCCGTGGGCAGCCTCGATCGCATCGATGACACGATCGATTCCGCCTGGTGCCGGCCGATGCTTCAGGACGTGTCGTTCCAGCGCTGTGTCGAGCAACGAGAACACACCGTGCTCGTGCACACTCTCCGGGACGCCATCCAGGGCAGGCTCGAGCAGCCCTGCCGTGCTTTCGCAGCAGTCGGTCAGCTCCATCGCGGAAGCAGCCAGGAAATGGCGGCTGCGTCCCGGCTTGAAGCGGATGCCGAGGTAATGACTGCCGACTTCGACCGGAACCTCACGGCGGGCGGTGGTGGTGCCATAGACCGCACTGCACGCATTGCTGCCGGACACGCTGATGACGACGTCGACGCAACCATCGGGCAGGATGTCGTGCGTCCGGTCGGGATTGTTCCGGCACAGCCAATAGTGGCTGACGTATGCCCGCAGCAGATGGGATGGCGGAGATCTCACCGCTTCACAGCTCATCGCGGAAGGATCCGCGGGCAATGCATCACTCGTCGCGCGCTGCATTTTCCGAATCTCCACGTTCGTTACCGTCCGCTACCCCGCCTCGAATCCCACCTCGCGATGCGTCCCGTCGCAGAACGGCTTGCGCTTCGAGCTGCCGCAGCGGCATAGCGCCGTCTCGTTGCCGCGCAGAAGCACTTTCCCATCCTCCGTGCGCACTTCGCACCCGCCTTCCAGCTTGAGCGGCCCGTCCTTGCGCGTGCGGATACGCAGCACGCCGGCACCCTGCTCCGGCTCGATGCTGCCGACCGACAAAGGCTCCGCGGCCAGACCGGCCTGCGCGTGCGAGCCATCGCAATAGGGCTTGTCGCGGGACAACCCGCAGCGGCACAGCCATGCCTCCGACGGTGTGGCGATGATCCGGCTGTCGGCAGAGCGAAGCTCGAGTGCGCCGCTGCAGTGGTACGGTCCGTCGGCGTGGACCACGATGACGTTCACGATTCGATCTCGCCGCGCATGCTGGCCGCTCCTGCGGCGCCGAAGCTACTGCGCCACCCAGCCGCCGTCGACCGACAGCGCGGCGCCGGTGATGGAGGCCGCGCCGTCTCCGCAAAGAAAGACGGAGAGCGCAGCCACCTCTTCCACCTGCACGAACTGCTTGGACGGCTGGCGCTCGAGCAGGACTTTCTCGATCACTTCCTCACGCGGCAAGCCGTGCGCCTGCGCCTGGTCGTCGATCTGCTTCTCCACCAGCGGCGTGAGCACGTAGCCGGGGCAGATGGCGTTGCAGGTGATGCCCTGGCGCGCGGTTTCCAGCGCCACGGTCTTGGTCAGACCGACGATGCCGTGCTTGGCGGCGATGTAGGCGGACTTGTACGGCGAGGCCACCAGGCCGTGCGCGGAGGCGATGTTGACGATACGGCCCCAGCCGCGGCGCTTCATGCCGGGCAGCGCGGCACGCGTGGTATGGAAGGCGGACGACAGGTTGATGGCCAGGATCGCGTCCCACTTCTCGGCCGGGAACTCGTCCACCGGCGCGACGAACTGGATGCCGGCATTGTTGATCAGGATGTCCACCGCGCCGAAGGCACGCTCGGCTTCGGCCATCATGGTCTGGATCTCGGCCGGCTTGCTCATGTCGGCCCCGGAGTATCGGGCGTTGACGCGATGACTGTGCTCCAGCTCGCTGCGCAGCGCTTCGATCGCGGCCGCATCACCGAAGCCGTTGATCATCACGTTTGCACCCTGCGCCGCCAGCGCGCGGGCGATGGCCGCGCCGATGCCGCTGGTGGAACCGGTGACCACGGCCGATTTGCCCTTCAACATGCCTGCTTCTCCGAAGACTGTCGGCTTCGAGTCTAGCAGAGGGCGTGAGCCGGGCTAAGGCGCAGTCCGGGAAGTGGCAGTACGGGGTTCATAGAGCGCGATCCAGGCAGCGCCGAGCATCAGCATCGCGGCAAAGCCATCGCGTGCGGTCAGCCGCTCGTCGAACACCAGCGCGCCGAGAATCACTGCGATCAGCGGCGAGACGAAGGCGTACAGCCCAGCGCGCAGCGGCCCCCAGTCGCGCAGCAGGCGAAGATAGATGGTGAACGCCGCGAGCGAACCGAACAGCACCAGGAACAGCCAGGATGCCGCCACCTCCGGGCGCAGCGCCCGCTGCACCAGGTCGGCCGGCCAGCGCTCGAACAGGCAGGACAGTCCGACGAGCACGATCCCCCCGATGGTCGTCGCCCAGGCACCGAACCAGATCGGTCCGCGCCGCTGGATCATGGGACGTGCGAGCACCGAGCCCCAGCAGTAGACCACGGCGCTGGCGGCCACCGCGCCCAGTCCGAGGGCGCCGGAATCACCGGTGCCCTGGGCGAGCGCCGGCGCAAACAGCAACCCCAGGCCGGTCAGACCGACGGCAAGCGCCAGCAGTCGGCTGAGAAGATAGCGCTCCTGCCCGGCAAGCAGTCCGAAGATGTAGAGACACACCGGGATCAGTGACAAATTCACCACCGCGGCCAGGCCGGAAGGCGCGTGCTGCATGCCCCAGAACAGCAGGCCATAGCAGCCGACGATGGCCAGCACGATCGCGGGCGCCAGCGCGCGCAGCTCGCCGCCGCTCACCTGCAACGATCCACCGCGCTGCAGATGCCACGCCATCATCAGCAGCCCGGCCACGATGAAGCGCGTGCCGGCGAAGAACAACGGCGGCAGCTGGGCGACTCCGAATCGCATCGCGATCCAGGTCGAACCCCAGATGGCACACATCAGGATGAACAGCGCGGTAGCGGAGCGGGACAACGTCGGAACGGGGACGGTCGGGGGCAGCGCGCGAGTATAGCGGTCGGCAGACAGCAGGATAACGGAGCGAGACGCTCGCTCCGTTTCCCTATTCGCGTCAGACGATGGGTGAGCGTCTACCTCCCAAGCGCTTGCCCAGCCGCTTGATGAAGCGGCTCAATCGACTGAGTCCGCCGGTGTGCTCGATACGCAGGGTGGAGGTATCCAGCGCCATCACCAGCACCAGCCCCTGGTGCGCGATGGTGAAGCTCTCCCCTGGTCTGAGCACCAGGTCGGTCACGCGCTGGTCTTCGGTCACCCACAGCAGGCCACTGACACACTGTACCCGGCTGCCTTGTGCGTCGCGTAAGGCGAACATGCGGTCACGTGCGAGCGGCAGGGCCTCTTCTCGTCTGCTCCACAGCATGATGTCGTTCCGGGCACGGATGGAGGCGGCGGAAAGTGTCCTAGCGCTCATCTTGTTGCCTCTCCCAGGCCAGCGCGATGCGCAGTTGAGAGGGGTCGCGGCACGATTCCAGGCTGCGACGCACGGCAATGAACAACGCGCTGGTCAGATCCGAAGCGGCTTCCACGCTGCGGGCGCCTGGCGCGGTGCCGTCGAAGGCGGCTGCGGAGAGGGTCGTTGTGTTCATGTTTTTGCCTCCTTGTCTCGTTTAGGGCCGGTGTTCGCGTACCGGACGAGTGCATCGTGCCGGCAGGGGCGCGAATGCGAAAGGCGACTGCAAGAAGTTGCGGGACACTCCGCCGCTGGTATCAAATAGCGCTACTTTTTCCAGCCGGGGAGGATTTCATGGAGCAGAGGGCAGCGCTGGTCGAGGCACTGAAGCGGGCACTCAAGGCGCGCGGCATCACCTATTCGCATGTCGCCGAGGCGCTACAACTGAGTGAGCCCAGCGTGAAGCGGCTGTTCGCCAGTGGCCAGTTCACCCTGGAACGGTTCGAGCAGATCTGTGCCGTGGCGCACACCAGCATCTCCGAGCTGGCGCGCTCGGTCGACGGCGGCAAGGACGAGGTGTCCCAGCTCACGCCCGAGCAGGAGCGCGCGATCATGGCTGACCGCAAGCTGCTCCTGGTCGCGCTATGCGCGCTGAACCATCTGTCGCTGGAGCAGATCGTGAACGCCTACGACATCTCCAAGACGGAGTGCATCTCGCTGCTGATCAAGCTGGATCGCATCAAGCTGCTGGAACTGCTGCCCGGCAACCGCATCAAGCTCAGGGTCACGCGTGCCTTCTCCTGGCTGCCCAACGGACCCATCCAGCAGTTCTTCAAGGCACGCGCGCAGAGCGAGTATTTCGCCTCCAGCTTCAGCGGCGCCTCCGAGGTGATGCTGCTCACCAATGGCCTGCTGTCCAAGGCCTCCACCGAGGCGCTGCTGTCCAAGCTGCGTCGGGTGGCCAACGAGTTCACCGAGCAGCACCACGCCGAGGCACACCTGCCGCTGAGCGAGCGCCGGCCACTGAGCATGGTGCTGGCGGTACGCCCGTGGGAGCTGGACGAGATGCGCGCGCTGCGACGGCGGCAACCCGACAAGACGGATAGCGCAGTGGGGTCGTCGAAGAAATCCGCCCCACGCGCGCGTACGATTACTTCACAATAGGCATGCTGCAAAGCATCAATCCTCACTCTCGTCATTCGAGTCCGGCATGATCCGTCCTCTCACTTTCGCCCTGCTCGCCGCTGCCCTCGGTCTTGCCACGCCTTCCGCCTGGAGTCAGGGCGGCAGCAAGGTCCTGCGCATCGTTCCGCACTCCAACCTCACCGTACTCGATCCGATCTGGACCACCGCCTACATCACCCGCAATCACGGCTATCAGATCTACGACACGCTGTTCGGCCTGGACGCCAAAGGCAACGTCCAGCCGCAGATGGTCGAGAAGTACGAAGTCAGCAAGGACCGCAAGACCTGGACCTTCACGCTGCGTGAAGGGCTCGAGTTCCACGACGGCAAACCGGTCACCAGCGAGGACGTCATCGCCTCGCTCACGCGCTGGGCGCAGCGCGACAGCATGGGCGCGATGCTGATGTCGTTCGCCACCGGCATGCAGGCGGTCAATGCGCGGACATTTCGCCTCACGCTGAAGGAACCCTACGGCCTGGTGCTGGAATCGCTCGCCAAGCCCAGCTCCAACGTGCCCTTCATCATGCCCAGGCGCGTTGCGCAGACGCCCGCCGACAGGCAGATCGACGACTTCACCGGCTCGGGTCCGTTCATCTTCAAGCGTGATGAATGGAAGCCCGGCGAGCGCGTGGTGTACGTGAAGAACGCACGCTACAAGCCGCGCAGCGAGGCGCCCAGCGGCACCGCCGGCGGCAAGATCCCCAAGGTCGATCGCGTCGAGTGGGTGATCATCAAGGATCCGCAGACGCAGGCCAACGCGCTGGCCGCCGGTGAAATCGACCTCATCGAGGCACCGGCGCACGAGTCCTATCCTGCCTTCCGCAAGAACCCGAACATCCAGCTGGTCGAGACCAATCCGCTCGGCTTCAACGCCATCCTGCGCCTGAATCACCTGCACCCGCCGTTCGACAATCCCAAGGTACGGCGCGCGGCCATGGCCGCGATCAACCAGGTGCCCATCCTGCGCGCGCAGGTCGGCCTGCCGGACATGTACCGCACCTGTTTCTCCATCTACGCCTGCGGCACTGCCTACGCCACCAGTGCCGGCATGGAGCTGGTGGCCAAGCCCGACCTCAAACGCGCGCAACAGCTGCTGAAGGAGTCCGGCTACGACGGCACGCCGGTGGTGCTGATGCAGCCGACCGACCTGGCGGTGATCGCCAAGCTGCCGGTGGTGACCGCGCAGCTGCTGCGCCAGGCCGGATTCAAGGTGGACATGCAGTCGATGGACTGGCAGACGCTGCTGGCGCGCCGGGCGAAGAAGGAAGTGCCGTCGGCAGGCGGCTGGAACGCGTTCATGACCGTATGGGCCAGCGTCGACAACCTCAATCCGCTCATCCTGCAGGCGGTCAATGCCTCGTGCGACAAGGCCTGGTTCGGCTGGCCCTGCGACGCCCAGATCGAGAAGCTGCGCGATGCCTTCGGACGCGCCGGCGACGAGGCCGAGCGCAAGCGCCTGGCCGAGCAGATCCAGGTACGCGCAATGGAGATCGTCACGCACGTGCCGGTGGGCGAGTACAACTTCCCGGTGGCTGCGCGCAAGAATCTCAAGGGCTTCGTCATCGGCTACTTCCTGGTGCCGTGGAACATCGAGAAGTGATCGCCGCACATACTCGTCGCCTGAGCTGTACCTGACGATGACGAAGTTCCTAGTCGGCCGGCTGCTGGCAACCATCCCTGTGCTGCTGGTGGTGGCAGTGTTCGTGTTCCTGCTGCTGCGCCTGACACCCGGCGATCCGGCGGCGGTCATCGCCGGCGACAGCGCCACCGTCGAGCAGATCGAACAGATCCGCGAGAGCCTGGGCCTGAACCGGCCGCTGATCGCGCAGTTCGGCATCTGGATCGGCAACGTGCTGCGCGGCGATCTGGGCGAGTCGTTCTTCTTCCGCATGGCGGTGACCGAGCTGATCGGCCAGCGCATCGAACCCACGCTCGCGCTCGCGCTTTGCACCATCGTGCTGGCGGTGGCGATCGCGGTGCCGCTGGGAGTGCTCGCTGCCTGGCGTCATGGCGGCTGGCTGGATCGCGCGCTGATGGGATTCTCCACGCTGGGCTTCTCCATCCCGGTGTTCGTGCTCGGCTCCCTGCTCATCTGGCTGGTGTCGCTCGAGCTTGGCTGGCTGCCGGTGCAGGGCTATCGCCGCCTGGCCGATGGCTTCGGACCATTCATCCGCCATCTGATCCTGCCCAGCATAACGCTGTCGGTGATCTACATCGCCCTGATCGCGCGCGTCACGCGCGCGGCGGTGGCCGAAGCGCTGACCGAAGATTTCGTGCGCA
>JAHCKU010000076.1 GCA_026125625.1 Burkholderiales bacterium
GTCTTTGGTTGCCCTCGGCCTTGCGAGGGCTTGGTCTTTTGACGTGCCTGGTTCGTTTGCTTGTATGACCGTGCAGACTCAGGGCGTCACGCTGGTGACCTGCGCGCGACGCAGCCGTCCAAGAATCCAGTTGGTCGTGTCGGGGCTGAGGTAGAGGTTGTCGGTAGTCTTGGTATGAGTCACCACGCCGCCTTCGAGCGTCTCGACCTTGATCTGAGTCGCATTCCCCCAGGCGTCCACGCTCGTCCTGGTGCGCGTGCTCGGCAGCGCCGTGCCGTTGAGCTCCCAGCTGCGATCGAGGCTCACGCAGCCATAGACGAAATAGCGCTTGCCCGCGGTGGAGCCAGATGGCAGCGGACTGGGGTCGGTCGCATTTGCCGGGCATGCAGGGTTTGCGCCTGCGAAATCATTGAAGCTGTAGGCGCCGTCGCTCTGATTGACGAGTAATCCCGTCGAGCTTCGCTTGGTGGTCGTCTTCGGCAATCCCGCGTATGGGAAGCGTTGGTTGTATTCCGTACGGATTTTGGCGCCAACCGCGTCGGTGGTCTCCACCCAGCGAAACCCCAGAAAGCCATGGCCCGAGATGTCTACCTTTCCTCCACCATAGGTGGTAGTGTTCGTCGTCACTCCGCCGAGGCCATTGGACGAATTCACCTGAGTCACCACGGTGATCGGCGCCACGGCCAGAACATCCCGGATCGGATAGCTCGAACCGGACTCGAAGGTATACGTGCCCGGATACGACAAGGCGCGGTAGGTCACCGTAATACTCGCATTCAAGCCTTGGTGAATGCCGGTGAGAAGATCAGGTTGGATCTGGGTGGACAGACGCAGGCTGTTGCCTGCGATGAGATCGGCCGAGCCATCGCCGTTGGCATCCCCAAGTGCCAATGGGCCGAAGAAACGGATCCAGGCCGCACAGTTATTTTCGCCCGGTATGGCACAGAACGACGCTGCAACGGCTGCGTTGATGCCCAGGCTGGTCGGTTGCGTAAATCCAACACCGTACGATGTGATCATGTACAAAGAGCAGGCACCTCCGTTGTTCGATGCACATTTGGCGTACACATAATCAGCACGCCCATCACCATCGATATCACTCAAGACGCCGGCCCAATGCTCAGTAAAAGGAGGCGCCAGCTGGTACGAGGCAGAAAAGCCAGTACCTGTCGAGTTATATCCGATGCCCCCAGTCAGGAGGTCCGCGCGCCCATCGCCATTGATATCACCCAGCGAAAGGGGGCGAAAAACGTAGATATAGCCATTGCAGGAACCGTTGTATCCTGGGGATACGCAATAAGCGTCGTTCACTGCATTGATGTCCAGGTTGATCGGAGCAGCGAAGCCGTTGCCGTTGGACAGTTGCATCCGAAGCGGACATGAGCCATTGCCCGAGCAGGTGGCATAGACGAAATCGGCACGTCCGTCGCCATTGACGTCGCCGAGCAAGCCTGCGTTGGCAACGGTGACCGAATAACCGGCATTAGAGAAGCCGCTGCCGGTGGAGTGATAGACGTTGCCCCCGACGACGAGATCGGCCCTGCCATCCCCGTTGACATCGCCCAGCGTCACGGTGCCGACGATCTTCGTATAACCGTTGCAGGTTCCGTTGTATCCCGGGTTGGTGCATATCGAGTTGAGGATCGGCGCATTGATGCCCAGGCTCGTCGCCGAGCCGAAGCCCGTACCACTGGAGAGCTGCATCGACAGTGGGCAGGTCCCTCCGCTTGACGTGCTGCATACCGCGTAGACGTAGTCGTCCCGTCCATCGCCATTGATATCGCCCATTACCCCGAGCCGTGCATTGCCTGCAGTCCAGGTGCCTCCGCCGAACCCCACCGATCCGCTGCTGTTCTGCCAGGTCGTGGTAGTGGGCAGGAGGCAATTTCCGGCACCGTCGCACTCGGTGATCGACGTAATCCGGCTCAGATTCTGGCCGCCGCCTATCGCGTAGGCAACTCGATACTCCTTGATCAAATTGGAACCGACGAACGCTTTGATCGCGGTAAGACGCTTCATTACCCGAATGATCGATCCGCCGGCGAAAGTTCCCTGGTTGTCGCTGCGATCTTCGTAAGTAAACTGAATCGATGCATAGGGGTTCAATCCTGCTGTGGCGTTGCCTCCATAGTCGATCCGATCGGGTCGGAAGTCGCCGTTGGCGTTGTCTTCCTGATAGGTGATCGTCATGGTATTGCCTTTGGTATCGATCACCTTGTTGAGCGCGTAGACCCAGACACTGGTCTTGCCCTGCGCTTCGATCCGCGAATCGGATGTGTAGCCGTACTCGTGCACGAGCCCATCCTTGCTCCACACGCGAAATCGCTCGGGACCGGTGCCGGCGGATCCGTAAGAGACGATTTTTGCGAACGATTCCGATTCCGTACGGTACTGTGTGCCGTCGGCGCCGTAGTTGCCCGAAGTCGCGATCAGGCGGTTGCCATCCAGACAATAGCGATCGTCCGCCGAGTAGTTGACGCCACCCCAAGCCCCATCCTGGGCGATGGTGCGAGAACAGCGCGAGATGCCGGAGAAACCGGACAGCGACCACCCTGCACCCAGCAGTCCGTTGCTTCCTCGGCTGTCATAGGAAATCGCGAGCTTTGGCTGCATGCCGCCGGTGCCAGGGGTGACTTGAATAGGAATGGTGTAGCTCGCCGAGCCGCTCTCGGTGACTTCGAACTCGCCGGGGGTGAACACTGCTGCGCGTAGGGAGGAGGCCGCAATCAGTGCGGAAAATAGGAACACGAATGAAGCACTGCTACTCGAGCTGCGCATATCAGATCCCTTGATTTAGATTCTCTCGACTCTCAATGTACATTCGCCTTGTCTGGATAACATAATGACATTAGCGTATATGACAAGTCAATGGTATGGATTATAGAAATATAAATTGCATGACATGTCGTATATATCTTTGACTTATGCCATATAACAATGGCATTCTTATATGACTGCAGCAGAGCTGAAGACTAATGGGGCATGTATTGATAAAGGTCGCGAGAAAAACGGTTGTGCTGCTTCGTCGCGGCGTGATTGCGCTCGACTGCATACGCGTCCCGACCACTGTCCTTCGTCGTTGATTGGCCAGTTTCAGAAGAACATGAAATTCCGCGTGAAAGTCGTGTCCGCATCGGGTGGCGTAGCAGATGTATCGATGGAAGCTGCCGATGCCGCCGAGCTTTCACGACTGGCGCAGCTTCAAGGTTATGACGTCATCTCCGCCTCGCCGCTGGGCGCCTGGGCAGATGTGCGGCTGCGCACGACACAGTTCCCACTGACTCTGTTCAGCCATCAATTGCTGGTGCTGGTGCGCTCCGGCTTGCCGCTGCTCGAGGCGATCGAGACCCTGTCGGCCAAAGAGAAGCGCACGAGCGTCGGTACGGTATGCAGCCAGCTGGTCGAGCTGCTGCGCCAAGGCCAGTCCTTCTCGCGAGCGCTGGAGCACTTTCCTGCTGCTTTTCCTGCCCTTTACGTGGCCACCATCCGTGCCAGCGAGCGCACCGGTGATCTGGTGGAGGCACTATCTCGCTACCTGGCCTATCGCACGCAGCTGGATGCGGTACGCAAGCGCCTGGTCAGCGCCATGCTCTATCCGGCGCTGCTGGTGTTCGTGGGTGGACTGATCGTGGTGTTCCTGCTGACTTACGTGGTGCCCAAGTTCAGCCGGGTGTACGAGGACATGGGCGATCGCCTGCCGCTGCTGTCGCGCCTGTTGATGGGCTGGGGCAAGGCGTTCGAAGCCTATGGCTTGTGGATCGGCGTGCTGTTCGCGCTCGGACTGTTGCTCGCCGGCTACTGGCTGTCCAGACCATCAATCATCCGCAGCGTTATCGCGCATCTGCGCGCGCTGCCTGGAGTGGGCGAGAAGCTGCAGGCGCATCAGCTCGCCGGCTTCTACCGCACGCTCGGCATGCTCCTGCGCGGTGGCATTCCTCTGGTGACCGCGCTCGAGATGGCTGCCGGTATCGTGCGCGCGGGCTTGGGCGAGAATGTCGCGCGGGCCACCGCGGCATTGAGCGAAGGGCGGCCGGTGGCCGAGACCTTCGAGCGCCACGGCCTGGCTACCGAAGTGGCAGCGCGCCTGCTGCGCGTGGGCGAGCGCTCGGGCGAGCTGGGTCCGATGATGGACAACATCGCGGCATATTTCGAGGACGAGACGGCGCAGTGGCTGGACCGCGTGACGCGCCTGTTCGAGCCGGTGCTGATGCTGGCCATCGGTGGCATGATCGGCACCATCGTGCTGCTCATGTACATGCCGATCTTCGATCTGGCGAGCAGCATCCGATGAGCACGCTCGTCTCTCTCGAGCCGGTACTCTCTCCGGCGCTGGTGCAAAGCGCTCATGCGGCCGCGCGCGCATCCGCCCGGCCGGTGCGCGACGTGCTCGAAGAGCTTTCCGCACTGGCGCCCGATGCCTTCACCGCGCAGCTCGGAGCGCTGCTCGGCTACCCGGTGCTCGACCTGATTGCACTGTCGTCGCTGCTGCCGGCGTTCGATCTCGTCCCCTATGCCGAGGCCAGCACGCGCGGCTGCGTGCCGCTGCGGCGCGAGGACGGCACAGCGCTGCTGGTGATCGCCGATCCCTTCGCCGATGGCATTGAAGCCTGGGCGCGGGAAGCGCTCGGGCTGGCGATAGTGCTCGCGCTCGCGCATCCGAACGATCTCCGGGCCTATCTCGCTGCGCGCGAGGCGGGCATGCGCGCCATCGACGAGGTGCTCGGTTCTGCTGTCACGCAAGCCGACCAGGCCAGGCCGGTAGAGGATCTGTCCCTGGCCAGCATCGGCGCCGATTCCAGCCCCGTGGTGAAGCTGGTCAATTCGACCTTGTACGACGCGATCAAGGCGCAGGCGAGCGACATCCATCTGGAATCCGCACCCACCGGCATGGACATCAAGTACCGCATCGACGGCGTGCTGATCAGCGTGGGCAGCATCGCTGGCGGTGAGACTGCCGAGCAGGTGATCTCTCGCATCAAGGTGATGGCGGAGCTGGACATCGGCGAGCGTCGCGTCCCGCAGGACGGGCGCCTGCGCGTGGCGGTGCAGGGGCGCGAGATCGATGTGCGCGTGTCGATCATGCCCAGCATCGCAGGTGAGGACGCAGTGCTGCGCATTCTCGACAAGCGCGCGCTGGCCGATCAGATGCGCGGCTTGCGTCTGGACATCCTCGGCTTCGACGAGGCCACGCTGGCGTCGGTCCGGCGCATCTCCAGCGAACCCTACGGCATGGTGCTGGTCACCGGCCCCACCGGCAGCGGCAAGACCACCACCTTGTACGCTGCGATCTCCGAGGTGAACTCGGGCTGCGACAAGATCATCACTATCGAGGATCCGGTCGAGTACCAGATCCGCGGCGTGCTGCAGATTCCGGTCAACGAGCGCAAGGGGCTCAACTTCGCGCGGGGACTGCGCTCGATCCTGCGCCACGACCCGGACAAGATCATGGTCGGCGAGATCCGCGATCCGGAAACCGCGCAGATCGCAGTGCAGGCCGCGCTGACCGGCCACCTGGTGTTCACCACCGTGCATGCCAACAACGTGTTCGATGTCATCGGCCGCTTCATGCACATGGGCGTGGACGCCTACAGCTTCGTCTCCGCGCTCAATGGCATTCTCGCTCAACGCCTGGTGCGCATCGTCTGCCCGCGCTGCGCGGCGCCGGCCGCGCCGGACGACAAGCTGCTGCGCGACTCCGGGCTGCACGGTGCGGACCTGAGCACGTATCGCTTGGTAGTCGGACGAGGCTGCGGTGAATGCCGGGGCAGTGGCTCCCGCGGTCGCAAGGCGGTGGGCGAGCTGCTGCATCTGACCGACGAGATGCGCGAAATGATCGTGGCGCGGGCGCCCATCCGCCGGCTGAAAGAGGTGGCGCGCCGTGACGGCACGCGCTTCCTGCGCGATGCGGCGCTGGATCTGGTGCAGCGAGGTCAGACCACGCTGGAGGAAGTCAACCGTGTCACGTTTGTCGCCTGAGGCAATCCATTGCGCAATCGGCCCACAGCGAGTCGCCTGTGTGCGCGTGTGTGGCCGGCTGCGTAAGGTGATCAAGTCCAGGCACTTCGAGGCGATCCCGCCGCAGCCCGAAGCACCAACTTGGGCGGTGGCGGTACATCGGCTGGAGGCCCAGCTGAAGCGTAGCTGCAGCGCCGGTTCACGCGTGCACGTGACGCTCGACGATGCATTCGTCCGCTATCTGGATCTGCCGTGGTTGCCTGCGCTGGACAAGCGTGCGGAGGAGATCAGCCTCGCGCGCATCCGCTTTAAAAAGCTGTTCGGCCAGCGTGCGCAGCAATGGCAGGTGCAGGTCAGCGGTTGGCGCTACGGCGCGCCGCGGCTGGCAGTGGCGGTGGATGCGGAGCTGATCGCAGCGATCCGGAGCGCCGTGCTCGATGCGAAAGGCATCCTGGGCAGCATCCAACCGCTGTTCGTCTCCGTGATGAATCGCTGGCGCTCGCTGGTTCCTGCACAAGGACAGACGAGCATGGCCGTGGTCGATGGAAAGCAGGCCGTGCTCGGCATCGTCGACGGACATGGCGTGAGCGTTCTGTACAAGGGGCCGATGGCAGACAGCAGCGATGATGGGCTGGAAGCGCTGCTGCGGCGGGAATGCCTGCGCGCCGGCTTGGCCGTTCCCGTGCGGCAGTTCGTGTTCGCGCCCCAGCTCACCGATGTGCCGGCCGGCGCGACCCGCCTTGCTCTTTTACCGCGCACCGGCTTCGATCCGCACGCGGACGCCGGAATGAGCGCTGCCCTGATTTCGGTGTAAGCCATGGACAGGCTCGCGATCGATTTCGGTGCTGCTTCACCGTCTGGTAGCGGGATCGGACGCATGCTGCTCGGGGCCGGCCTGCTGGCGGCGGCAGGCTGTCTGGTTGTGCATCTGATCGTTTCCGAACAACGCACCGAAGTGCAGAGTGCGTTGGCACACTTCGATTCGAACGCTGCCACGGTGCGGCGAGCACCGGTCTCGCCTGACGAAGCGCTGCGTCTACAGGAGGAACAGGCCTTCGTTCGCCACACTGCGCAGCAGCTCGGCCTGCCCTGGGGTGCGCTGTTCGATGCAGTGGAAGCACCGGACTACCAAGCGGTGACACTGCTGGGTGTGGTGCCCAATGTCGAGCGCAAGGAAGTGCAGATCGAAGCGGAAGCGCGCGATCTCGCCGATATCCTGCCGTTCGTGCGGCAGTTGCGCGAGGCCGGCGGCTTGCATGGCGCCAGGTTGCTCGGGCATGAAACGGTGCGGCGTGACAGCGCGCAGGCGGTTCGCTTCAAGGTGGTGGGCACATGGGGCGGGTAATCGACAGTGCTGCGAGCGGCGCCGGCACGCAATCGTCGCTGCATGCCATGCGCTGGTATCTGCGGCGCGGGCGCGACGTGCTTGGTCGCTACGGAATGCTGGGGCTTGCTCTTCTGGTCGCAGCGGCGGTAGTGTTTGGCACCCGCGTGCTGCCGGAGCATGCCGCGCTCATGACGGCGAAGCGTGAGCTGTCGCAGACGGCCATCCCCGCCAGCCGGGATGCAGCGCTGCAGCCGGTGCGGATGGATCTGCGCACAGGGTTGGATCGCTTCTACGGCCAATTCCCGCCGGCAACCGGAGACCTCGAACTGCTCGAACAGCTGTACCGCGCTGCCGCGCAAGCCGGCGTCGAGCTCGACAAGGCCAACTACGAGCTGATCCAGGCACCACGCCAGCGGCTCGTGCGCTACCGCGTCGACCTGCCGGTGCGTGCAGAGTACCTGCAGATCCGGCGCTTCGTGCAAAGCATTCTCGAAGATCTGCCCAACCTGGCGCTGGAGCAGGTGAGCTTCCGCCGCACGGAAGGCGATGGCCGGATCCAGTGCGTGCTCGCGCTGTCGCTCTATCTGCGCAGGGAATGACATGGCTGCTTCGGCTTCCACGCGTCGGTTCCTGCTACTCGCGGCGTTGGCCTTGACGATCGCTGCAGCCGTGCTGGTCGGCGAGCCTCGCCACGCCGAGATCGCGCAGGCCACTGCAGCCAGCACGCCGCAAGTGCCGCTCGTACCGCCCGTCAGCGTCGACGCCATGCTGCCGCCGATCGAACGACCCGCCTTCCGCGCGCCGCAGCGTGATGTCTTCGCCAAACAGCGGCCCGTGTTGCAGGAGACAGCACCTGTGCGCAGAAAGGCACCACCGCCGCCCGTGCTGGTGGCCGAGGGGGAAGTGGCCGCTGCGCCGCCTCCTGCGCCGGAACCGGTGCCGCCGCCTTTGCCGTTCCAGTATTTCGGCAGCATGCAGCTGGAAGGCGGACCGCTGGTCGGCTATCTGCACCAGGGCGAGAAGGCGTATGCGGTACGCGCTGGAGACGTGGTCGAGCAGACCTACCGCGTGGAGCGCGTCGAGTTCGAGCAGGTCACCTTGCGTTATCTGCCGCTCGACGTCGAGCAGTCACTGGTTCGCCGGGGGCGTCAACCATGAGTGCGGCTACTGCGAAGCTCGTCGTCGTATCACTGCTGGTTGCGCTCACCGCAGGATGTGCCTCCGAGCGCGCGCGCCAGCAGGGCGTGTCCCTGCTCGACGAGGGGAACGTCGAGGCCGGCATCGCGCGCCTGGAGCAGGCGGTCAAGGCCGATCCCAAGAATGCCAAGGCACGGGCCGATCTGGCGGTGGGGCGTGCGCAGGCGATCGCGCAACTCACGGGACAGGCCGATGCCGCGCGTACAGCGGGTAATCCCGAGCAGGCCGAGACAACCTATCGACGTGTGCTGCGCATCGACCCGACCAACGAGCGTGCGGCCACTGGCATCGAGGCCATCGAGCAGGAACGTGCGACCAAGACCATCGTCGATGCCGCACGCAGCGCGCTCGAGCGCGACGACATCGAGGCCGCGGTGGAGTCGATCCGGCAGCTCGCCGCGCACAGCCCTGGCCACCGTGAATTGCCGTCGCTGGTCAAGCTGCTGTGGGACAAGCACGCCAAGCGCCGAGTGGAAGTGCCGACCTTGAGCGCGCTCTACCGCAAGCCGGTCTCACTGGACTTCCGCGACGGCAACCTGCAGATGATCTTCGAGCTGCTGTCGAAAACCACCGGCATCAACTTCCTGCTGGATCGCGACATCCGCCCGGATCTCAAGACCAGCGTGTTCGTCCAGCAGGCGCCGCTGGAGGAGGCGGTGGACCTCGTCCTCGTCACCAATCAGCTGCGCAAGAAGGTCTTGAGCCCCAACAGCGTTCTGATTTATCCGAATACGCCGGCCAAGCAGCAGGAGTATCAGGATCTGGTGATCAAGAGCTTCTATTTGGTCAATTCCGATGGCAAGCAGGTGGCCGAGACGCTCAAGTCCCTGCTCAAGGCCAAGGACGTGGTGCTGGATGAGCGGCTCAACCTGATCGTCATGCGCGATACGCCTGAGGCGATCCGGCTGGCCGAACGGCTGGTGGCCATGCACGATCTGAGCGAGCCGGAAGTGATGCTCGAGCTCGAAGTGCTCGAAGTGAAGCGCTCCCGTCTGCAGGAGCTGGGCATCCAGTTTCCGCAACAGGTCGCGCTCACCGTGTTGCCGTCTTCAGGCTCGGTGCTTACCCTCGACGACCTCAGCAACCTGAGCTCACGTCAGGTCGCAGTCGACTTGCCCAGTACGCTGATCAATCTGCGCAAGGAAGTGGGCGACGTCAGCATCCTCGCCAACCCGCGCATCCGCGCGAAGAATCGCGAGAAGGCCAAGGTGCTGATCGGTGATCGCGTGCCGGTCATCACCACCACCTCGACCTCCACCGGTTTCGTATCCGAGAGCGTCTCGTATCTGGACGTCGGACTCAAGCTCGAAGCGGAGCCCAACATCTATCTCAAGGACGAGGTGGCGATCCTGCTGTCGCTCGAAGTCTCGAACATCGTGCGCGAGATTCGCAGCGGTGCCGGCACGCTGGCCTATCAGCTCGGCACGCGTAACGCCTCCACGTTGCTGCGCCTGCGCGACGGCGAGACGCAGGTGCTGGCCGGCCTGATCAGCGACGAGGATCGACGAACCTCCAGCCGGGTGCCGGGGCTGGGCGATCTGCCGGTGGTCGGCAGGCTG
>JAHCKU010000077.1 GCA_026125625.1 Burkholderiales bacterium
CTGGAACACCGGCATCATGATCTGGTGATCTTCGGCGCGCATCCATACTTCGCCGGTCGGCCCGTCGTAGCGCATTCCCTCCAGTGCCTGCGCCACCTGCAACGGGTCGATCGATCCCGCCGCCGTCATGGCCTGGGCCAGCATCTCGGGCAGGACGACATTGGGCAGCCAGTTCCAATCCTCGTTGTACTTGCTTCGATAATCCTGCGCAAACGATAGCAGGGAGTTGGGTTCCAGGTTCTCGTGCCAGAACAGCACCGCCTTCACGCGACCGGCACCTGCTTCTCCCATGCTGGTCGGTGCGCCCGTCAAACTCGCCAACGGCGCATACAGCTTGACCGGCGACTTGGCGTCCTTCACCGCCTTGATCAGCAAGGCGAGATCGTTGCCCCAGCTGCCCGTGATCAGTGCATCCGCCCGGGCGGCACGGAGCTTGGCGACATAGGGCGCGAAGTCCTTGACCTTGCCGATCGGATGCAGATCCTCTCCGGCAATCTCGATATCGGGTCGCCTTGCGGCGAGCATCTGCTTGGCATCCCTCGCCACGCTTTGCCCCCATGCGTAGTCCTGGTTGACGAGATACACGCGCCGGACGGACGGGTCACGCGCAATGGCATCGGTCAGGGCGTTCATGATCATGCCGCCATGCGGAACGAAGCGGAAATGCCAGAAGTGGCATTTCTCTTCGGTCAAGGCAGGGTCGAGGGCACCATGGTTCAGGTAGAGCAACGGACGATCCGGGCTGCGCGCATTGTGCTTGGCCACTGCATCGCTGATTGCATGCGCGACGTTCGAACCGGAGCCTTGAATGACGTAGCGGATCTGTCGGTCGACGGCTGCTTTGACTTGCAAGGCGGCACCCTGCGGCGTGCCATGGTTGTCCAGAGGTACCAGCTCGAACATTCGTCCGAGTGCACCGCCGCGTGCATTCACCATTGAGAATGTGGCCTCCAGCTCATGAAACGCACTCGTCCCGATGTTGGCAAACGGCCCGGACAACTGCTCGATGACGGCGATCCTGATCGAATCCTGGTTCGCCGAAGCGGCAGAAGGCAGCATGGCGAGTAGGATCAGCACTCGTGCCATTCGTTTTAGCATCGTGTTTCTCCTTTGGCTTTCGCGATTTCCGGTCGGATATTCGGCGGAATTCCCTCGGCAGCCGGGGAAAGGGGATACGGCTCGCTCTCCCGCACATTCCCGACTCTGCAGCGCGGGTCGACGATACCGGGAGCATACTTATTTATAGGTTACGGATAAGCTCACCATGATGGACCTTCGTCCGGGACCGGCAGGATGCCTCGAGCGGCTGCACGAAAAGCGTCGCCTGAGGGAATGAAAGCAGGTGCCTGCAGGTTGTTGAGAAACGTAGTGCTTTCAATAGCCTGTTACAGCTCTCGGTATATCCGCTCTGTGGCCGCCGAGGGCTGCGTACCGAGCACAATGAACAGCTTCTGGCGCAGCCGCTGATACGCCCTGGCGGCATCGCTGCGGCGGTCCAGCCGGCGATAGCAGCGCATCAATCCCTGATAGAACGGTTCCACCAGCTCGTCCGCCGCCAGGCCACGGCGATAGGCATCGATTGCGCCTTCGAAATCCATGCTCTGCTCCTTCTGCGCCGCAAGCTTTTCCACTGAATCGATGAAGCAGGCGCGAAGACGCTCCCGTGCCGCAACCGCCCAGCCGTAGCCATCCTCGTGCATCAGGAACGGTCCGCGATAGAGATCGATCGCGCGTCGTATGCCCTGACCGGAATCTTCATCGGCATCGAGCAAACGCTCGAAGGCCAGCGCGTCGATCCAGCAGCGCTGAAGATCCAGCGACAGCTTGCTGGCACTTTGCCGGATCACGGCGCTGTCGCCGAGCAGCTTGCGCAGTCGGTGCAGGGCCTGGGTCAAGGATCGATGCGCAGCATCTCCATCGTCGTCCGGCCACAACGCATCCAGCAGCCTTTCCTCGGCGACCTCCAGTCCGCCGAAGGCGATCAGCGCCTGCAGCAGAGCCAGGGTCTTGCGCGGTGCCTTGCGATCGAAGCTCAGCTGCTGCCCCTCGCACCACACTTCGAAGCGTCCCAAGGTGAATACCTTGACCGGCCATGGCCAATCCTCGGTTTCGAGCGAAGGAGGCGGCAACGAGAATTCCCGAATCAAGGTCCGCACCAGCTCCGGCTCGATGCCCTCTCGCAGCGCGACCGGAAACAATGCCGACATCGCGCACGGAAACCAACGCAGGCGCGCACGCCCGCCTTCGGTTCGTGCAAGTGCGAGCGTCTCGCGCAGGTAGTCGTCTCTCGCATCCGGATCACGGCGCGCATGCGCCAGATGTGCCTGGTTCAGGGCAATGTAGGCACGTAAGCCGTCGATGGCAGTGCCGCTCACCATCTGTCTGGCTTCCGACAGAAGCCGCGCTGCCCGGTCCAACTGTCCGTCTGCGATCAGGATGTCGGCGTTGAGGACGCGATACACTACCCCATTGAAGATGTTTCCCGAGGCATCGACCATCTCCTGCGCAGCTATGCCGATCTCGATGGCATGCGCAAGATCGCCGCGCGAGTACGACATCATTGCCTTGAAAATCTCGAGCAGGGAAGCCCGAACACCATGCCTGGGTTTCGGTAGAGCCTCGAGGCGGGTAAGAGCGGCTTCGGCAGCGGCAAGCTGACCAGCCCGGCGCAGACACACCGCACGATAGGCCGTGGCCCGGAACTCCTCGTCGTGCAGTCCCTCTCTCTGCGAGATCGAGCACGCATGTTCTAAGGACGCCAGCGCCTCGCCCACTCTCCATGAAATATATAGGTGATACCCCCACATGCTGAGGAAATTCGCGGCATTTGCCGGCGTCAGTTGCGGAGCACTCAACAGCGGCGTGATTGCCTTGGCGACGCGACGGCACAAATCGAGGTCGGAAACGTCATCGCCGTAAGAGAGCAGCCGCTGGCCTGCCACGGCCTTCAGGTTGACGTCGAAGGGCTGCGCCAGGAGCGTCTCGACCCGCGCGGCGCAGGCGGCGAGCAGTCGATTGTCTGGGGCGGCTTGCACGGCGGCGATCAGGGAAAGCTGCACACGCAGTTCCATCTCCGGTGATGCAAAGCCGGGCGCGACTTCAAGCAGGTGCGTAAGCCGTTCGATCCAAAGGCGCATCGGGACGAAGTCGGAGAAGTCGACATACAACGTATCGAGCACGCCGGCAGCACTCAGCAGCTGTCCAGCGCTGTCGCCTCGTTCGACATAGCGCTCATACGCGCGCTGCAGCCATTCGCGCGCTTCGTCAGGCCGAGTGGGTTCGAGCGCCATGCCCATCCAGTAGGCGACACCCGGCTCCTCCTGACAGGACTGCGGCAGCCTGTGCACCCAGTCTTCCACCGTCTGCAAACGGCCCTGCCCGATCAGACTGGGTGCGGCAGTGCTCAACGCCTGCGCCGCGGCGTTCCAACTCTGCGCTTCGCAATAGAGCGGAAACGCTTCTTCCTCCTGCCTGCGCTCACACAGCAGATGACCGGCTCGTTCGACCAGCCAGCAGAATTGCGTACCGTTGTAGTGAGCGGCTGCCCGATGCCGCAGGAAGGTGTGGAACAGCGCGTGGTACTGATAAGTAATTTCCTCGGCCGCGCGGCGATCCACGAACAGCCGCCGCCGATGCAGGAGCTCGAGCACCCTGCCGGCTTCGGCATTACCGCTGATGGCCTCGGCCAGCGCCACCGTCACCGCCGGAAAGAGCGCAGTGGTCATCAGGATCTCCCGCGTCTCGACGGAGGCGGAATCGAAGATCTGGCTGGCGAAGTAGTCGAAAGTCGCTTCCGGACCGTCCAGGGTGCGACCGGTATCCAGGGCGCCCGCGCGCCGGAACCGCTCCAGCATCAGCACCACACCCGCCGCCCAGCCCTGGGATTCGCGGTGAAGGAACTCCAGCTGCGTCTGATCCAGATCGCCGCGTGCGGCCGCGATGGCACGAATCTCGTCCACCGTCAGCCGCAGCGCCTCCCAGGTGAGCAGCGCGAGGGTGTTGCTGGCCCGAGCACGGGCCAGTGCCTTGGGCGGCTCGACGCGGCTCAGGACGATGATGTTCGCATCCTGCGGGACCTCCTCGGCCGCGCACGCAAGAGCCTCCTGTACGGGCGAGTCGATGGCGACTTCCTGATAGTTGTCGAAGACGACTGCTGCGGCCGGCGGCAGGCGCTCAAACAGCGTACGGAAGAAGCGCCGCGCGAACGCGGGAACGTTCCGGGAATGCTCGGGCGTGAATCGCGGAAGCAGTGGCCTGCTGCTGCGTACGGTGCCAGCCGCTTCGTGCAGGTAGTGGAAAAACGTGGCGGGATCGGAGTCCGCGTCGTCGAACTGGTACCACAGGCACGACCGCCGCACCGCATCCAGATAGGTCGCGATGGTGGTGGTCTTGCCGGATCCGGGCGGGCCTTCCACCCAGACCACGGGACTGCTGCGCAGCTCATCCAGCAGCCGGAACAGCCGCTCACGCGGCACCGGCGCATGCAGGCGCGGGCGCGACAGCTTGGCGAGTTGCGGGCGGCGACGCGGCATGGCGAATCCTTGAGCGTGCAAGGAAAACCCGGAAGATTGTACGCAGGGTTGAAATCCCGTGAAACCGGCGCATGTGCATGGCAGGCCAAAGCATTACCATTCGACATAGCATGCAATCCCTTCGCTTCGACAACGCCTTCGCGCGTGAACTGCCCGCCGACCCCCATAGCGGTCCGCAGCGGCGCCAGGTCCACGGCGCGCTGTATTCACAGGTACAGCCGACTCCGGTCGCGTCGCCCCGACTCATCGCCTATTCGCGCGAGATGGCCGAGATCCTGGGCCTGGATGTGCGCGACATCGAATCGCCGCAGTTCGCCCAGGTGTTCGGCGGCAACGCCTTGCTGGAAGGCATGCAGCCGATCGCAGTCAACTATGGCGGCCATCAGTTCGGCAGCTGGGCTGGACAGCTCGGCGACGGCCGTGCCATCACGCTGGGTGAGACCGTGGATGCTCAGGGCCGACGCTGGGAGCTGCAGCTCAAAGGTGCAGGGCCGACGCCGTACTCGCGCACCGCGGACGGCCGCGCGGTGCTGCGCTCCTCGATCCGCGAGTTCCTGTGCAGCGAGGCCATGCATCACCTGGGCGTGCCGACCACGCGTGCCCTGAGCCTGGTGGCCACCGGTGAGCAGGTGATCCGCGACATGTTCTACGACGGCCGGCCGCGCGCAGAGCCGGGTGCGATCGTATGCCGTGTTGCGCCGTCGTTCATCCGCTTCGGCAACTTCGAGCTGCCGTCTTCGCGCGACGATCTGCCGCTGCTCGAGAAGCTGATCGACTTCACCATCCGGCGTGATTTTCCAGAGTTGATCGTCAAGCCTGGTGAAGAGCGCGACGAGGCCGTGCGCGCAGAGTGGTTCGCGCAGGTGTGCGAGCGTACCGCGCGCATGGTGGCGCACTGGATGCGCGTGGGCTTCGTGCACGGGGTGATGAACACCGACAACATGTCGATCCTCGGGCTGACCATCGACTACGGGCCTTACGGCTGGATCGACGACTTCGATCCCGGCTGGACGCCCAACACCACCGATGCCGGCACACGCCGCTACCGCTTCGGCCAGCAGCCACGGATCGCGTTCTGGAATCTGAACCGGCTGGCGGCGGCGCTGCTGCCGGTGTTCTCCGGTGAGACGCCACTGCAGGAAGGCCTGCAGCGCTACATCGACGTCTACCAGCAGTGCGAACGCGCCAGCGTCGCCGCCAAGCTCGGTCTGATGCAGTGCCAGGACGAGGACATCGAGCTGATGCACGCCTTGTACGATCTGCTGCAGCGGGCGGAGGTAGACATGACGTTGTTCTTCAGGACGTTGAGCGAGATCGACGTCCTGGTGCCATCGCTCGCTCCGCTGGAGCATGCCTTCTACGATGCGCACAAGCGCGACGCGGCCCGGGCCGAGTTCGACGGCTGGCTGGTGCGCTATGCGCAGCGCGTGCGGACCGATGCACGCCCGGCCGAAGAGCGCCGCCGTGCGATGCAGGCGGTCAATCCACATTACGTGTTGCGCAACTATCTTGCGCAACAGGCTATCGATCTTGCGGAGCAGGGCGACGATTCCGGCGTGCACGAGCTGCTGGAGGTCATGCGCCATCCGTACGACGATCAGCCGGGGCGCGAGGCATTCGCACAAAAACGGCCTGACTGGGCGCGCACCCGCGCTGGCTGCTCGATGCTGTCGTGCAGCTCGTGATGCGCTGCTGGCGTCGCAGGTCGCGTCCCGTACATAGAGTGCTGATGGTAGTTGGAAGATCCCTCGCGTTCGCTCGGGATGACACCAATGTGTTTGCTCGGTATGGCGCAAGCGTGTTTGCTCTGGGTGGCGCACGCATGCTTGCTGAGACGCTGCCGACAACTATCGGGCGCTCCCAGAAAGCCAATGGCACAATCCCCGGCGAGGGAGGAGAGCGACCATGACGATTTTTGCGGAGTACGAGGATTACGACGGCCTGGGCCTGGCGCAACTGGTGCGCGACAGGCAGGTCAAGCCGGAAGAGCTGCTGGATGCGGCCATCGCGCGCGTCGAATCGCGCAACCCCGTGGTGAATGCCGTGACCATGAAGCTGTACGACTATGGCCGGCAGGTGATTGCCGATGGGCTGCCGGACGGTCCGTTCCGCGGCGTGCCCTATCTGATGAAGGATCTGACCTCACCTATCGCCGGCGTGCGCATGACGCGCGGGTCCACCTTCTTCGCCGATACGCCGCCTTCTCCGCAGGACAGCGAGCACGTACGGCGCCTGAAGCGGACAGGGCTGGTGATCTTCGGCCGCACCAACACCTGCGAGCTGGGGCTGTCGCTGACCTGTGAGCCGCGGCTGCACGGCCCCACCCGCAATCCATGGAATCCGGCACGAATTTCCGGTGGCTCGAGCGGCGGCTCCGCTGCGGCGGTGGGCGCACGCATGCTGCCGATGGCGCACGCCTCGGACGGCTTCGGCTCCATCCGCGTGCCGGCCGCATGCTGTGGACTGGTCGGGGTGAAGCCGACACGTGCACGCAACAGCTTCGCGCCGTTTGCCGGAGAAGGATTGGGAGGCGTGTCGACCGAACACGCGCTCACCCTGAGCGTGCGTGACAGCGCGGCGCTGCTCGATGCCACCTGCGGCTACGTACCCGGCGACCCATTCACCGCACCGGCGCCCGTGCGCCCCTATCTGCAGGAGGTCGCCACGCCACCCGGCACGCTGCGTATCGCCTGGACCGACAAGGCCCCCAATGGCGCATCGATCGATCCGGAATGTCTGCGCCTGCTCGAGGATACCGTCCGGCTGTGCGGCGAGCTGGGGCATCGGGTCGAGCAGCGCGATCCCGCCATCGATCGCGAGGCGGTGGTGGCCACGTTCCTGACCTTGGCTTCGGTCAATACCGTGGTCAACCTTGCCGGTCATCCCGCAGGGCGCCGTGCAAGCGAGCGCGAGGTCGAGCGCATTACCTGGCTGACGGCGAAGATGGGCGAAAAAGTGAGCGGCGCGGACTACGTGCGCGCGGTGCAGACCGAGCACAGGCTGGGACGGCAGATGGCGGCCTTCCATGCCGACTGGGACGTTCTGCTCACACCCGGGCTGGCCGTGCCGCCGGTGGAACTCGGCTGGCTGGACATGATGATGGAGGACGTCGACCAGTACTGGCGCCGCGTGTTCGAGTTCTCGCCGTTTACCGTCTGGTTCAATCTCAGCGGACAGCCCGCGATCATGCTGCCGTTGGGACGAAGCCGCACCGGCCTGCCGCTGGCCGTGCAGTGTGTCGCTCGTTTCGGCGACGAGGCCACGCTGTTCCGATTGGCGAGCCAGCTGGAGGCAGCCAGGCCATGGTTCGGCCGCAAGCCGTCGCTGCCCGATCCGGCAGCGTCGACGTGATAGTTGTGCAGAGCTTCCCTAGAGATTGTGCAGCCTCGCCGAAACCCGCTTCACTCGCTGCTCGTTGTTCGCCGCCTGCATGAGCGCCATGATCCGGGTCACGGTTCCAGCGATCGTCAATTCGATCTCGGCCGTATCGCTGTTCTGTCTCGCCTCGATCTTCAGCGCATGGATGGTCACGCCGTTGGACTGGCACAGCTGGCGTAGCCTCGGTACCGCATCCGACCACGGCGAGACCTCGAGGGTCAGCGTCTGAGCTTTGGCCTGCGCGAACAGGCGCCGTTCGAGCGGGCGCAGGCCGGCAAGGATGGTGACCATGATGCCGGTGGCGCTGGAGGCAGCCACGTACAGCCCGCCCCCGGCTGCCAATCCGACTGCAGCGACTGACCAGATGCTCGCCGCCGTGGTGAGACCATGCACCATCCGGCGCCGCAGGATGATGGTGCCGGCACCCAGAAAGCCGATGCCGCTGGCGACCTGGGCTGCCACCCGGGACGGGTCGAGCGTGACATGATCACCACTGAGGACATCGGTAAACCCGATGCACGAGGTGATCATGAACAGTGCGGCGCCCACGCACACCAGCATGTGCGTGCGCAGACCGGCTGCCCAGGCGCTGCGACGCTCCCGCTCGATACCCACCACGCTGCCGAGCAGGGTGGCGACAAGAAGACGCAGGAGGATCTCGTGCGTGTCAAGCACGCCGGTCTCCCTGCCGCAGGTACGGGGCGCTGACCGTACAGCTGCGCAAGCGGGTGCCGGGTGCACGGGCCGCAACACTGCCGGCCCGCTGCAGCGGGTCATTGTTCATGACTCGATCAGCGCCTGTGCTGCCTGCTGCCATTGTTCGCCGACGAAGCGCGACATCAGGAACACCTCCGGCCTGCCTTCCAGTGCCATGTACTGCAGATAACCTTCCGGGTTCAGTCCGCCGAAGCGCGCCGTCAGGACCGGTGCGTCGGCCCGATACAGCACGGCGCTCAGCGCCACGGGCTCCAGGCCGAACGGCGTGCGATCCACGCCGTCCAGGTCCTCGGTGCTCATCACTCGCACCGGCGCCGAGGTATTCATCATCTGCACCGCCATGCTCAAATGTTGCGCATCGCTCTCGTCCAGCACCTGGCCGTCGTTCTCTCGTGCCCACGGCGCCTGCGCCGACGTGCGGACGAGCATCGCGCTGCGGGTGCCGAGCCGGATTTCGACACGCGTGATCTCCTCGGGCGCGGCCTGCATGACGCCCTTGGCTTCGAACTTCACCAGCTGGCGCTGGTTGGGAAGCGCGCCGCTGACGATCATGGCGACGATGAACGCCA
Source organism: Burkholderiales bacterium (assembly GCA_026125625.1). GTDB lineage: Bacteria > Pseudomonadota > Gammaproteobacteria > Burkholderiales > SHXO01 > SHXO01. The sequence continues at coordinate 9,197 of JAHCKU010000077.1, forward strand.
CGGCGCATAGCACGATCACCGCCTCCGGCAACCACCGTTTCCCCGCTGTCATCGGCGCCTCCACCACACCGCCCCGCCGACCAGGATGGATGCAAGCGGCAGGCCTACCACCAGGACGAGAAAGACCATCTGCATCTGCGGCTGGGTGAGCAGGATCATGGGGGGAACCGGAATGCGCGTGGCAACCGGTGCAGCCCGCTCTTCCCGCACCAGCCAGCGCACTGCCGACAAGGCGAGATCGCTGTTGGCCAGGTATGGGAAGAAGGAATTGCTGGCGAAGTCGCCGTCGCCGATGATGACGGCGCGAAACGCACGCGTGCCGTTCGGCAGCGTCCCCTCGGCGGCGATGCCGAGCGTCTGCGTGCCGGGTTGCGGCGTGGCAGGAGATGCCCGGGTGGCATCGGCGATCACCTGGCGCGCTTCCACCGGCGCCACCGCACGCACGTAGCTGTCGCGGCTGCTGCGGATGATGGGAAACACCTGTACGCCGGGTGCGGGCGTGACCTCGGCGAGCGGGCGGATGCCGGGAAAGAACGTCATGGACACCGGCCGCGTGATCGGGTGCGGGTCATAACCGGCGACCGCAACCATTTCCGGATCTATGGCGTAGTGGTTGAGCGGATCGACCACCACCTTCTGCTCGGGCTTTACACCGAGCGATTGCAGCAAGGCAGCGAGCTTCGGTTCCAGCGCGAAGCCAAGGTCGAACAGCAGCAGCGCTGCGCCGCCTTGCTGCAGATAGCGCTCCAGCGCCACGCTTTCACCC
>JAHCKU010000078.1 GCA_026125625.1 Burkholderiales bacterium
ACGAGGCGGTCGCCATGGGCGGCTGCGATGCGATCAGGCACGTGGTGATCTATCGCCGCACCGGCAGCGAGGTGCATTTCCACCATGGGCGCGACGTATGGTGGCACGACGTGATACGCGATCAGCCCGAAGTATGTGAACCGGTGTGGGTGGATGCCGAGCACCCGCTGTTCATCCTCTACACCTCGGGCTCCACCGGCAAGCCGAAGGGCGTGCAGCACTCCAGCGCCGGCTATCTGCTGCAGGCGCTGCTGACTATGAAGTGGACGTTCGATCACAAGCCGGACGACATCTTCTGGTGCACCGCGGACGTAGGCTGGGTGACCGGCCACACCTATATTACGTACGGACCGCTGGCAGCCGGTGCGACCGAGATCGTGTTCGAGGGCGTGCCGACCTATCCGGATGCCGGTCGCTTCTGGAAGATCATCCAGGACCACAAGGTCACCGTCTTCTACACCGCACCCACCGCGATTCGCTCGCTGATCAAGGCCGGCGCCGAGCTGCCCAGGAAATACGATCTGAGCAGCCTGCGGCTGCTGGGCAGCGTGGGTGAGCCGATCAATCCCGAAGCGTGGATGTGGTACTACACCACGGTCGGCAACAGCCGCTGCCCGATCGTGGATACCTGGTGGCAGACCGAGACCGGCGCGCACATGATCACGCCGCTGCCCGGCGTGGTGAGCCTGAAGCCCGGTTCCTGCACCTTGCCGCTTCCGGGTGTCATGGCCGATGTGGTCGACGAGACCGGCCACAGCGTGGAGAAAGGCAAAGGCGGCATCCTGGTGATCAAGCGTCCCTGGCCTGCCATGATCCGCACCATCTGGGGTGATCCCGAGCGTTTCAGGAAGAGCTACTACCCGGACGATTTCAAAGGCAAGTATTACCTGGCGGGTGACGGTGCCAATCGCGATCTCGACGGCTACTTCTGGATCATGGGCCGCATCGACGACGTGCTCAACGTCTCCGGCCACCGCCTGGGCACGATGGAGATCGAATCCGCGCTGGTGGCGAACTCGCTGGTGGCCGAAGCGGCAGTGGTGGGCAAGCCGCACGACATCAAGGGCGAGGCGGTGGTGGCCTTCGTCGTGCTCAAGGGCGCGCGCCCGGAGGGTGCTGCCGCACAGGAGATCGCCGGCAAGCTGCGCGACTGGGTCGGGCAGGAAATCGGCGCCATCGCCAAGCCGGACGAGATCCGCTTCGGCGAGAACCTGCCGAAAACGCGCTCGGGCAAGATCATGCGCCGTCTGCTGCGCGTACTCGCCAAAGGCGAGGAGATCACGCAGGACGTATCCACCCTGGAGAACCCCGCCATCCTGGAGCAGCTCAAGACGGTAGTACGCTAGCGGATTGCCAACTTTACAGGGTTGCGAAGGGTAGTTTATCCTCTCGGCCCTTCTGCGCAGGGCCGAAGGCTAGGCGCTATGTAGCACCGGAGAGATGACCGAGCGGCTGAAGGTGCACGCCTGGAAAGCGTGTGTACGGCTTAAACCGTACCGAGGGTTCGAATCCCTCTCTCTCCGCCATCCCGCTGATCGCACGCCATCATCCGCCATCCCGTCCCGGCGGTAGTCCCTGCCCGGGATCGCTGCGCGCTTCTCGGACGCCGCCTAAGCTACTGGCGTTCCGGAGGTCCTGAAACCTTCGGCGGATCGCTTTCCTGAGAACGCATCTGGTCGTCGGTGAACAGTGACCAGACGGCCACGAACAGCGCCGCGATCAGGGGACCGATGACGAATCCATTCACGCCGAACAGCGAAAGGCCTCCCAGCGTGGAGACGAGAACCACGTAGTCCGGCAGCCGGATGCCCTTGCCGACCAGCGATGGCCGCAGAAGATTGTCGATCATGCTGATGACGAGCACGCCGACTGCGAGCAGGATCGCGCCGCGCAGATAGTCCCCCGACAACAGCATGTAGAAGGCAACGGGTGCCCAGACCAGAAAGGCGCCGACCACGGGCAGGAGCGACAGCACCGCCATCACCACGCCCCACAGGAGAGGAGCCTCGATCCCGAGCATCCAGAACGCGAGCCCGCCGATCGTGCCCTGGATCACCGCGATGATGACGTTGCCCTTGACCGTGGCTTTCACGACCTCGATGAACTTTCTCATTATGTGGGCCGTGTGACGATCGCTCAGCGGACTGGCCTTGCGAATCGTAGCCGTCAATCCGGGTCCGTCGCGGAACAGGAAGAAGAGTACGTACAGCATCACGCCGAGACTGACGAAAAGCTGCGCCGTGCCCTGCCCGATGCTGACCGCTCTCGTGGCGATCGCCTGTGCTGTCTGTGCCAGAAGCGACGTGAGGCGGTCCTGCATATCCGCGAAGTCGCCCATATCCAGGGTCGAAAGCGACTCCACGAGGAAGGTTGGCAAGGCGGAATGGATCCGTCCCATGATCGCGGCAGGATCGAACTCCCGCGTGCTGATGCGCTGGTAGAGATTGGCTGCCTCCTGGGCGAGCGCGCCGAGGATCAGTGAGCCGGGAATGACTGCGATACAGATGCAGGCCAGCAGACTGAGTGTCGATGCGAGCGTGCGACGGCCGTTGAGCAGTCGGACGAGCGTGCGTTGCAGCGGATTGAACAGGATCGCCAGAATGACGGCCCATAGCACGGCGCCGTAGAAAGGCAGGAGCAGCCAGACGAAGGCCGCCGTGACGAGAACGACCATGGTGATGAAGCTGATCCCTTGAACGGTCGACGTCGGCATCAGCATCAGGTTTTTTCCACCTCCACGGGTTCCGGCTCGATGTCCCGCACCATGCAACGTGGCCACATCGCAGACTCGAAAGGCGACCAGTAGGCTGTCAGGCTGCTGCCTGCGTGGCCCGTTTCGGATGAGGAACGGGACCGTCATGATACCCGTGCTCAACCCATGTAGAAGCCGTCCGAGGAGAAGGCGAAAGGCGGTCAGGACTGCCCCGCGTGTGAGAGGAGTGCATTCACCGCCGCATCGCGCCAGCCGTTGCAGCGCCGCCGTTCGAGACCAAACCGAGGTCCAGTCTGCCAGTTCGGGCAAAATGCCCGGATGTCCCAACAGCCCCTCAACAATCGGCTCGACCGCCCGGTCGATGCCACCGATCACGGCATCGGCCCTGTCAATGCACCCATCACTCTGGTCGAATACGGCAGCTATGCCTGCCCGCATTGCCGCGCGGCGAACGAGCGCATCGCGCAGGTGCGGCATGAGCTGGGTGATCGCCTGCGCTACGTCTTTCGCCAGCGCCCGCTGACCAACAACGATCTGGCTCGCCGTGCGGCAGAGCTGGTCGAGCACGCCACCACGCCCGAGCAGTTCTGGTCGGCTCACGTCGCGCTGATGACACGCTCCGGCTCGCTCACCGAAGAGGATCTGCAGGCGGTGGCACGCGATTTTGCCCTGGTCCCTGCCGATTCCGGAGAGGCCGTGGCTGCGACGGCGCGCGCGCAGGCACGCGTCGATGTCGACGTCGCCAGTGCGTACGCCAGCGGCGTGCGCTTCACGCCGACCTTCTTCATCAACGGCCGTCGCTATGACGGGCCATGGGACGAGAGCTCGTTCCAGGATGCGATGCTCGGATCGCTCGGCCATCGCGTGCGCGCCGCCGCACTCGATTTCGCCAGCTGGGCACCGTCCACCGGCATCCTGTTGCTGGTGGCCACGCTGATCGCGATCGCGTGGACGAATTCTCCAGCAGGTGCGGCGTTCGAGGCCTTCTGGACCACCGCTTTCGGCCTGACCTTCGGCACTTCTGCCTTCCATATGCCGGTGCGCAACTGGGTCAACGACGGCCTGCTGTGCGTGTTCTTCCTGGTCGTGGGACTGGAGATCAAGCGCGAGTTCACCGTCGGCCACTTGGCGAGCCGGCGCTCGGCTGCGCTGCCGATCGCCGCAGCCATCGGCGGCATGGTGGTGCCCGCGCTGCTGTACGCACTGGTCATTCCAGAAGGTCCATGGGCCCATGGCTGGGGTGTGCCGATGGCCACGGACACGGCCTTCGCCATCGCACTGATCGTGATGCTGGGGCCGCGCGTGCCGATCGAGCTGCGCATCTTTCTGACCGCCGCCGCGATCGTCGACGACATCGGCGCCATCGCCGTGGTCGCGGTGTTCTACTCGGGCGAGTTGCACATTGCCTCGCTGATGGCCGCGGCCGGGCTCACCCTCCTGCTCGCCCTGTTCAACCGCTGGGGCTTCTATCGCGTGCTGCCATATGCAATGGTCGGGCTCGCACTGTGGGCCTGCGTGCATCACGGCGGCCTGCATGCGACGCTGGCTGGCGTGCTGCTGGCACTGTTCATTCCCACGCGGCCCCCGCCCGACTTGCGCACGCTAATTCTGCAGGCACAAAGCGTGATCGCGTCGGAATCGCGACACGAAGGCGAGGTGCTGAGGCACGGGCCATCGCTGCCGGCCTTGCAGGCGATCGATGCCATCCACGATCGTATCGAATCACCGGCCGACCGGCTGCTGCGGCATGTCGAGCCGTGGTCGAGCTATTTCGTGCTGCCGGTGTTCGCGCTTGCCAATGCCGGCGTGCTGATCTCGATGGATGCCCTGCACGGTGCGGAGCCGCTGATGGCGGCCATTGTGCTGGGTCTGGTGGTCGGCAAGCCGCTGGGACTGGTGCTCGCCTCGGCGTTCGCGGTCCGCCTCGGTCTGGCGGACAAGCCCGGCGAATATTCCTGGCTGCAGCTCGCCGGCGCGGGTGCGCTGGCGGGCATCGGCTTCACCATGTCGCTGTTCATCGCCGGTCAGGCCTTCCCCGTGGCCGGCGATTTCGCCGCTGCCAAGATCGCGGTGTTCGCGGCATCTGTGCTCTCTGCTGTCATCGGTGTAGGCATTCTGCTATGGGCCGCCGGAAGGACAAGTGCAGAGCCAGTACCGGACGACTCGGCGAGATGCGCGGTCTAGGACTGTCGGTGCGATGCAGGGATTGCCCAGGCCACCGAAAATGGTAATGGTTATTTATCAGGGTCAAGCGGAGTGGCATACTTCTACCCCACACCACCCTCGGGCTTCGCCCGGACCCCGCCTCTTGAGAGGCGGGAAAGAAACCGGCGCATCGCAATCGCATTCCCCTCCTTGAAAAGGAGGGGCGCCGCCGAAGGCGGCGGGGTGGTTACGCCTGACTAAAGGCTACTTCCAAATCGGACGCTGTCTGCGCGATGATGTCCACCGTGGTCACGGCTTTACGTGCAGACGGACGGCGGCCCGCCAGCCAGGCAAGTCGTTCCAGTGCGTTTCAACCGTATACAGGAGAACGCCATGACTTCGACAAACGCCTTCACTTCAGTCCTGTTTCTGGCGCTGCTCGGCGCCTGGACTTCTTCTTCCGCGGCGCAAGCAGATCCTTCTGCCTCAGCGCCCGCTGTTCGCGTCGAATACCTCCATCCCGAGAAATTCCAGGACATCGGAGAAGGCCGTTACGGCAGTGACAGACAGCGCACCGCCCACCTCGAAATGCTCAGGAAGCACATTCAGCAACGTGCCGGCCGGCTGCTGCCGGAGGGACAAAGCCTGGCTGTGACCATCACCGACGTGGACATGGCCGGCAGCTTCGAGCCGTGGCGCCGGTACTACGACGTGCGCATCGTTCGGGACATCTATCCGCCGCGTATCGACCTGCACTTCCAGCTGATCGACGCCACCGGCGACGTCGTCAAGGAAGGCGAGCGCAAGCTGCGGGACATGACTTTCATGACGAGTTCGGCCATGTATCGCTATAGCAACGATGTGCTGCGCTACGAGAAGGCGCTGCTGGACGACTGGCTGGAGCGCGATTTCCGCCGCGGATAGGCAGTCTGTTGCAAAACTACTGCGCGGAGCTGATGCAGGGTTGCACAGTGCCGGGTCTTCAATGACTGGGAATCCTCATGTATTTCCACATACATTCCGGTTCCTGCGCTCAATCTTCCAAAGCATAGGGGGGCCGCCCCGCCTGAACCCTCAGCCCCGCTCGCGACGTTTTCAACAGGCTGGGGGGTAATCAGTCCGCTGGAGCGGACTGTTGCCCGTCCTCCGGCACGTAGATCATGCTGCCGTCCTTGAGGCGATAGGCCACACCGGCGCGCACGCCGTCGCCGCTGCCCATCTCGCCGCTTGCCTTGTAGCGCTCCAGCTTCTCGCCCTCCTTGACTACCACTTCCATGGTCGGCTTGCCGGCATCGATGACGACCGTGACGTCGCGGTTGGCAAACGGGTTGAGCAGCGGATTCTGCGCGACGGTGATCAGCAGCGCGGCGATGATGACCAGGAACAGGTCGATCAGGTTGACCACCGAAAGAATCGGATCGTCGCTTTCGGGCTCGTGCAACAGCTTCAGGCTCATCGCGTCGACCCCGCCTGCCTTGCACGCGCAGTGAGCATCTCTTCAGCCAGCCAGCGCCGGCGCACGCTCACCACCCAATAGGCAAGGCTCGCCGCGATCAGCGCCAGGATCACGGCCGCAAAGGCAATGGTCAGGTTCTTCGAGACGTCACCCAGGTTGCCATCGGACAGTCCCAGCAGCGCCGGCCCCATCGGGATCATGGTGGCGACCAGGCCGAGCATGGGTGCGATACGGGCGACGATCCGCGGCAGTTCCAGCAGCTTGTGGGCGTGCAGATCCAGGGCATCCTCGTCCACGCCAGGATTGCGGCGGGCATATTCGAGCAACGGCCGGCCGCCGCCGCCTTTGCGCTTCCAGGCCTGCACGATGAAGCCGCCCAGGAGCCAGAACGAATAGAGGAACAGGATGCATACGGCCAACAGCACGGGTATCAGGAACAGTTGGCCAACCTGGAACATGAAGTTCTCTAGAACACTCAGCACGGATCTTCCTTACCTTGGATAAAGCTGCATCAGAGGGCCACGGCGCGCCTCGGCGAATCCACCGAGCATCACCACGACGAACAGGAGCGCAAGCGCCAGGGCGCGTTGCAGGGCATCGGTGATCGTGATCACCGGCGGCATTACCTGGGTGAGCTTGAGGCCTTGCACCTGCGGCATCGCCGGCGGTGGCTCGAGGACGGGCTCCACGCCGGGTTCGACGTCGGGCGCAGGCTGCGAGCTCGGCTGAGGCGCAGGCTGGGCTGGTGCGGCAAATCCATAGCCAGCCGCACCGTCGACGAATTCTTTGAAACGCGTATTGTCGGTGCGCACGTCGTATCTGGCCGCAAGCTCCTGATAGCGTTGCGCCAGCTCACGCACGGTGGCGGCATCGGCCTGCCAGTAATCCTTGCGCACCGCCTCCAGCATGCGCTCGATCATCTGCGCGGCGGCTGCCGGGTTGGCACGTTCGAACCAGTCCTTCAGACCAAGCTGGTACTTGTCACGCACGTACACGTCGGCGAACTCCTGCCACTGATCCGAGCGGACGATGTCGGGCGCGGTCACCTGCCAGCCCCAGAAGTTGTTGATCGAGTCGAGCATCTCGGTGGTGCCCGAATACCCCTCGCGTTGCAGGGCTTCGATCCAGCCGGGATGGAACTGGCGCGTACGCAGCTCGCGCGCGAGGAACTGCGCGGCGGTCTCGGCTCTGGGATTGTTCGCTTCCCGCAGATTCGCGATGTACAGCTCGGGGCTCTTGCCGGTGAGATGGCGCACCGCGAGCGACACGCCGCCCAGGTACTGGAACGGATCGTCGGTGGTCAGCATGCCGTAGAGGTTCGAAGTGCGTGCCAGCACTGCACCTTGCACGCCCTTCAGGTTCTCCGCATATAGATTGATCTCCGGCAGCCTGGTACCCCAGTCCTTCATGTCCGCGCCGTACGCATACTGCATCCGGCTCAGGTACAGCTGCGCAATCTTGTCTTCCTTCTCCCAGGTGTCGGACGCGAGGATCGCGTCCTCGATGCCGGAGCCGTACACGCCGGACTCGTTCGAGAACACCCGCGTCGTGGCAAGACTATGCGCACGCTCTGGCTCGATCCCGGCAGCTTCGAGACGTGTCACCAGCGCCGCGGTGTTGGTGCGCACGACGTTGTCGGATTCATCCGCATTGCCCGCGAGCACCACCGCATCGGCGAGCTGGCGAATGACGTTGGGGAAATGATCGCGATACAGCCCGGTGGCCGACAGCACCACGTCGATGCGCGGGCGGCCGAGTTCTTCGCGCGGGATCAGCTCCACGCCCGTCACCTGCCCACCGGGGTTCCACTTCGGTCGAACCCCCAGCGCATACAAGGCCTGCGCCTCGAGCACACCGAAGTGACGCATGGTTTCCACCGACCAGAGCGTGAAGGCGAGTTTCGTGGGCGGCTCGCCATGCTTGGCGCGATGCGCGTCGATGAGCTTGTCGAGCGCTTCCTGGCCGGCCTCGTAAGCGGCCTTGGTCGGTACCCGCGAGGGGTCGAAGCCATAGAGATTGCGCCCGGTGGGCAGCGAATCCGGATTGCGGATCGGGTCGCCGCCGTATCCCGGCATGATGTGCCTGCCGTCGAGTGCCAGCAGCAGGCCGCTCATCTCCGGCGTAGCATCGAGCGCAGCGTAGTGGACACGCGCCTGGTCGAGCATGGTGACGAGGCGCGCATCGGCATCGGCCGGCGGCGGCTCGTCTGCACCCAGTTGTCGCTCGAGAAAACGGAATCCCGCAGACTCGGTGAACTTGCGGTAGTCGTCGACGAATGCCTCGTCGGGTTCGGGGTCGACCAGTTCGATGAACTCGCGGCCGAGCATCTGCAGCAGCGTGCCGATGCGGTAGCGATCCTCCTGCGTCCTGCCCAGCGTGTGCATGCCCTGCGGCTGATTGGCCAGCGCGAGTTCGTGCAGCCAGTCGTGCAGCCGCTGCAGGAAGGCCGGAAAGTCACGCCTGGCCTGCGCCGCGGTGATGCCAAGATCCTTTTCGAAGTTGAGCGCGCGCGCCTGCGTGAGAATCTGCTCCTGCGTCTTCTCGCGCACCGGCCCCTCGGTCAGGCTCTGCCACTCGTGTACCAGCGTATGCAGGCCGTTCAGTTCGTTGTGCAGCCCGGCAGGCGCGAACGGCGCAGTCTGATGACTCAAGGTGAGTGCGCGGCCGCGGCGCTTCGCCTGCACCGCCTCGCCCACGTCGTCGACGATGTAGGGATAGACCACCGGCACGTCGCCGATCGGCAGCAGCGCATCGTCAGCGACCCACAGGCCGCGTTCCTTGCCCGGCATCCACTCCTGCGTGCCGTGGGTGCCGAAATGCACCAGCGCCTGTGCGCCGAAGGCTTCGCGCGCCCATAGATACACCGCCAGATAGAAGTGGTTCACCGGTACCGAGGTATCGTGATAGAGCGCCCGCTCCTTGTCGTCGCGCCGCTCGCCGCGCGGCGGCTGCGGCATGGCGACCAGATGACCGAGCGCGAGACGCGGAATGATGAACTGCGGCTCGCCACCGATATTCACCACCATCTCGGACTTCTCCGGCTCGCCCCAGCGCGCGCTGATGCGGCTACGTACGGTAGCGGGCAGCTGATCGAACCAGGCCCGATACTGCGACACCGGAAGCGTCGCGGCCAGCCCGTCGTCCAGCAGGCGCTGCAGTTCGCCGTCCCGATAGTACGGACGCAGCAGCCGCTGCAGCAGCGGGATCAGCATGTCGGCCGAAGTAGGGTCCACCTGATAGCCGGCATCCTGCATCGCATTCAGCATGCCCGCCAGGCTGCGCGGCACGTTGAGATAGGAGGCACCGAGATTGGTCTCGCCAGCCGGATAGTTCCAGAAGAACAGCGCCACACGCTTGTCGGCGTTCGGCGTGCGCTGCAGGGCAATGAGATTGATCGCCTTCGCCACCACGGCTTCGGCCTGATCCGGAATGGACACGATCTGCCCGTCTGGTTTGCGCGTGACCGCAGAGGTCATTGCGTCCATCACTCCGGCATACTCGGACTGCGCAAGATAGAACGGCACGTCCATGAGGTGCACGCCGGCCGGATCCTTCATCCAGTCTTCCGCATCACCGCGGCGATACGGCATGGCCTGGATCACCGGGATGCCGAGCCGTTCGAATTCCA
>JAHCKU010000079.1 GCA_026125625.1 Burkholderiales bacterium
CCAGCATGCGACGGATGTCGGCCATGTAGCCGGCGGTGGGCGCGTGCCCGGATGCCAGCTGCATGAGCAGCTCGCCGTCGAAGGAGCCGACCATGCTGCTGTCCACCCAGGCGCGGTTGATCGGTTCCACTGCCCCGATGCTCTCGCCGATGAATTGGAGTTCGTCGGCGGGGATGAGGGCACGGATGTCGCGCTGGATCTCTGCGAACAGACGTGCCGTGTCCTCCAGGCGTGTTCCCGCCGGCGCGCGCAGGTACAGGCGCATGAGGCCGGCATCGGCCGCCGGAAAGAATTCCTCGCCCAGCGACCATGCCGTGATTCCGCCCACGCCGATGAGGGCGAGGGTGGCGCCGGCCAGCGTCGCCTTGCGCCGAAGCAGGCGCGGGAACGCCTGCGCGTAGGCGTGACGCACCCGCTCCAGCCTGCCCTCGACCCTGGCGTGGACGGCTGCCAGCGCACCCCGCGCGTCGCGCTGTTCGTCCGCGCGCGCGTTGCCGGCGCGCAGCAGGAGCGAGGCGAGGGTGGGCACCAGCGTGCGCGACAGCACGTAGGAAGCGGCCATCGCGAATACCACCGACAGCGCCAGCGGCGTAAACACGTACGAGGCCACGTCGGTGAGCAGAAACACCGGAGTGAACACGATGCAGATGCACAGCGTGGATACGAATTCCGGGAAAGCCACCTGGCGCGCGCTGTCCAGGATCGCCTGATCGAGCGGCTTGCCCATGTCCAGGTTGCGGTTGATGTTCTCGATCTCCACCAGTGCGTTGTCGACCAGGATGCCGATGGCCAGGGCCAGTCCGCCCAGAGTCATCAGATTGAAGGTGTGCCCCATCGCGTGCAGGCAGGCGATCGAGGTGAGCAGCGCGAGTGGAATCGAGGTCAGTACGATCAGCGTCGAGCGCCACGAGCCGAGGAACAGGAGGACCACGGTGGCAACCAGCAACGCCACGATCACCGCCTCCTTGATCACTGCGTCGATGGCCGCGCGTACGAACACCGACTGGTCGAACAGCGGCTCGATCGCCAGGCCTTCGGGCGCGGCCGCGCGGATGTCGGGCAGGCGTGCCATCACCTGATTGACGATGTCCACGGTGGAGGTGCCGCCCAGCTTGAGAATCGACACCATCACCGCGTTCTGGCCGTTCAGGCGCGCCATGTTGGTCTGTACCGCGGCGCCGTCGCGCACCGTGGCCACGTCGCGCAGCAGGATCACCCGCCCGTTGACCTCGCGGATGGGGAGCTGCTCGAAGGCCGCCACCTCGGTGGGGCTGGCGTTGACCGATACCTGCATCTCCCGCCCGCGCTCGCGCACCACGCCGGAGGGCAGCGTCAGGCTCTGCGCCGAAAGCGCGCGTGATACATCCGCCGCCGACAGGCCGTAGGTCTGCAGGGCCTGCGGTCGCAGATCGATCATCACCTGACGGGCGGCGCCGCCGTAGGGCAGCGTCATGCGGATGCCGGGAATGGTCTGGATCTGTGCGCGCAGCTGGATGCGGGCGTAGTCGAACAGTTGTGCTTCCTGCAGGCTGTCGGAGGACAGCACCAGCTGCAGGATGGGCGCGCTGGAGCGGCTGTAGCGCACCACCAGCGGCGGCTGGGTGCCCGGCGGCATGCGCCGCAGGATGGTCTGCGATACCGATACCACCTGGGACATGGCCTCGTCGATCTCGACGTAGGGCTGGAAGTCGATCTTGATGACCGTGATGCCGTTGGCGGTGTCGGAGCGCACCTCGCGTACGTCATCGACGTTGTTGAGGATGGCCAGCTCGCTGAAGGAGGTGACACGCGTGGTCATCTCGCTCGCGTCGAGGCCGGTGTACGTCCACACCAGATTGATGGAGGGAATGTCGACCGAGGGCAGGATGTCGGTCGACATCCTGCGCGCCGACGTGAGGCCGAAGAGCACGATCAGGATCGCCAGCACCGCAATGCTGTAGCGGTGCCGCAGGGCGTACGCGACTATCCACATCGAGGAATGCTCCGGCGTGCGGAATCGGAAGGCTGGACCGGCGTTGGACCGGGTGTTTCAGGTGCGGTTCGCGCAGCCACGTATCGTGGCTGCAGCGCGCTACCCCTGCCCGAGGTACGCGATCACGGCAGCTGGATCTTTCCGCCTCCCAGTCCGCCTCCGGGCATGCCTCCTCCCGGCATGCCTCCGGCACCGCCGCGCGGAATGACGATCGACGATGCTGCCTGGCGGCGCATGTCTTCCAACTCGCGCACGGCGCGATCGACCGCGTCCTTGGCTGCCTGCGCATAGCCGGCCACCGCCTCGGCAAGGTTGCCGGCTTCGATCTCGAAGCTCAGGGGCAGTGCGCCCATGTTCGTGTAGATCTGCGCCTCGCCTACGTACACGGTCTTGCGCCGCGGGTCGGCGTTGCCGTCGGTGCCCACCGGGTTGAGCACGCGCAGGGTGCCCACGCGGCGATCGGTGATGATCTCCTCGCGGTACAGATCGTTGGGGTCCATCGTCGGATCCGGCATCCGATCATCGGGTCGTTCGGCCATGGGGCGTGCTCCGTAGCTTGCAAAGGGATATATAACATCAAGGTTAGCAGAGAACCCGGCAACCGGCCCCTATATGGCGCCCTAATACGGCCTTCCGGGGGCCAATCCTGCAGAAATCCCCGGCGGCGCCGATACAAGCCGAGCCGCTGACATTCCACACCCCGGGTGTGGAGACCGGTTTCCTGGATTCCAACCAAGGTTTCGCCACCCAAGGCATGCAACCGCAAACGCAAGCCCTCAGGACTGCCCGTGTCCTCGTCTTCGAGAACACGCCGGCCTTGCGTGACTATTTGCGCCTGCATCTGGAAACCGCCGGATACCTGGTGAGCGTGGCCGAGGACAGCGCGGGCATCGACCGCAATCTGATCGGCACGGCCCCGGACCTGATCCTCGCGGGTGCCGGCCGCCACGGCGTGGAGGGCATTCAGACGCTGCGGCAGCTGCGTGCCAAGCCCTCCACCGCGCATCTGCCATTCGTGATGGTCAGCGACCGCAGCCAGGTGCTGGACGAAGCCCGCGTCGCCGGCGCCAGCGCCTGTCTGGGCCTGCCGCTCACGCGTGAGGACCTGCTGCAGGGCGTGGCGGCGCAGCTGCCGGCGGACCGCCTGCCGCCGCTCGGCCTGACGCACAACCACCGCCGTCGCGGCTCGCCCGCCGTGCCCGCGCCCGGTACGCCGTTGCAGGCAGGCGATCCGACTTCCACCCAGTTCGTGCTGCAGCGTGCGGATCAGCACGGCAGTGCGCTCGCCTCGCAGGTGCTGTGCACCGGCAGCGTCCTGTTCGCGGACATCCGCAATTTCTCGGGTATGGCGGAGCTGCTCACCACGCAGGAGCTGGCCGACATGCTCAACGCCTACTTCGTGCGCGCATGCGAGCCGGTGCTGCAGCATGGCGGCTGGGTGGTCAAGCTGCTCGGTGACGGGCTGCTGGCCCTGTTCGAGGAAACGCCGGACAGCCCCGGGCATGCCGAGCGCGCCCTGAAGACCGCCCTGCTGCTGTGCGTGGTGGCCGGGCGCTTCGGCGAGTGGCTCGCGCGTCGCTTTCCCGATAAGGGCCTCCCCGATTTCGCCGTCGGTGTCGGCGTGCACAGCGGCGATGTCATGATCTGCCGGCTGAATACCGGCGCCGGTGTGGACACCACCATCATCGGCGATACCGTCAACGTCGCCTCACGCCTGGAGGAGCAGACCAAGAAGCTGGGCGCGAGCGTGGTCACCTCGCTGGAGACGCTGGGGCAGGCGGGCACGCGCTTCGCCAGCGGCAAGCGCGGCTCCCTGCTGGTGCGCGGGCGCGCATCGCCGGTGGAGATGGCCGAGATCACCGGCCTGCGTCCGCGCACGGGCGCGGGCGTGGATGCGCGCGGCGCCGACACGTATCGCATGATCGAGGACGCAGTCGCGCACAACACCCATGTCATCGTGCGGGTGCGCGACCGGCTGCTCAACGAGACGCATCGCATCCGCCCTTCGCAGCAACCGGCGTTGATGCGCCCGGCCGACACGCCGGTGAAAGTGCCCGGCTTCCGCCTGGTGCGGCGCCTGGGCCAGAGCGGCATGTCGCGCGCGTTCCTGGCCGAATACGAGCGTACCGGCGCGCTGCGCGTACTCAAGGTGGTGGATGTCAGCAACGGCGCGGTCGACCTGCTGCAGCGTTTCATGCAGGAGGTGGAGATGATCTCGCAGATCCGCAACCCGCACGTGGCCACCATCTTCGATCACGGCCAGAGCGAGGCGCATGCCTACATCGTGATGGAGTACTTCCCCGGCGGCGACCTGCGCGCGCGCATGCAGGGGCCGCTGCCGCCCGACACCGCGCTCGAGTACGTGTGCCAGATCGCCGAGGCGCTGGTGGCCATTCACGCGCGCGGCATCGTGCATCGCGATCTCAAGCCCGACAACATCATGCTGCGCGAGGACGGCAGCCTGGTGCTGACCGATTTCGGCATCGCCAAGGATCTGTCGCGCAACATGAACCAGACCACGCGCGGCGAAGGTCTGGGCACGCCGTACTATCTCAGTCCGGAGCAGGCGGTGAGCAGCCAGGTCGATCCGCGCAGCGACCTGTACAGCCTCGGCGTCATGCTCTACGAGCTGCTCGTGGGCGAGCCGCCTTACCGCGGCGACGATCCCCTGACCGTACTGCAGAAGCACGTGCACGCACCGCTGCCCGTGCTGCCCGAGGCGCTTGCGCGCTTCCAGCCGGTGCTGGAGCGGCTGATGGCGAAGAAGCTGGAGGCGCGCTATGCCAGCGCGGAAGTCGCGCTGCTCGCCATCCGCGACGCCATGACGGGGCGGCTGCAGGCGGTCTGAAGCAGCAGACCTTCGTCATGCCGGCGCAGGTCGGCATCCAGGACGTCGAGCGTCTCCGAATCACGCAGCCAGCGGCTGCTCCCGGCAGCGCGTGTGGTCGAGCTGGGCCTTGGCATCACGCAACGCGGTGCGCAGCCCTTCCTCCACCACCGGGTGGTAGAACGGCATCTCCAGCATGCGCTCCACGCTCATCCCGGCCTGCAGCGCCCACGCCAGCAGATGGGCGATGTGCTCGGCATCCGGTCCGATCATCTCGGCGCCCAGAAACGCGTCGGTGCAGACATCGGCATAAACGTGCAGCAGGCCGCGGTTGCGCAGCATGACGCGGCTGCGGCCCTGATCCTCGAACGACACTTCGCCGATCACCGTGGTATCCGGGTCCAGGTCGGCGAAGCGTGCACCGATCACTGCCAGCTGCGGATCGGAGAACACCACTGCCAGCGGCGCACGCCGCGATCCCGCGTGCACCTGCGGATAGCTGGCGGCGTTCTCACCCGCGATGCGACCCTCGTCGGCGGCTTCATGCAGCAGCGGCAGGTCATCGTTGGCATCGCCGGCGATGAAGACATGGCTCTCGCCACAGCGCAGCGTGCGGCGATCAAACAGTGGCACGCCGCGCGCATCCAGACGCAACGAAGTGTTCTCCAGACCGAGATTGCCCACATTGGGACGGCGTCCGGTGGCGGCGATCACGTAGTCCACCGTGATCTCCTGCCTCACGTCTTCTGCATCGAGGTAGCCGATCGTCACGCCCTGGTCACTGCGCGCCACGCTCTCGACACGGGCATCGGCGTCGAGCGGAAACTCGCTGCCGAACGTGCGCTGGGCGTAACTGGCGATGGCCGGATCGGTGAACGGACCGACCAGTCCACCCCTGCCGAACATGTGTACGCGCACGCCCAGGCGATGCAGCGCCTGTCCGAGCTCCAGTCCGATCACGCCAGGGCCGAATACCGCCACCGACTGCGGCAGATCGTCCCAGTCGAAGACGTCGTCGTTGACGACCAGGCGCTCGCCGGCCGCGCGCAGGAACGGCGGAATGGCCGGAGACGATCCGGTGGCGATCACCGCCCGGTCGAAGCGCACGCGCTGGCCGGAATCGAGCACCAGTGTGTAATCGTCGACGAAGCGCGCGTAGCCGCGCAGCTTGTCGCCCGCGGGAATGCCGTCCATGCCGCTGAGCACGAAGCCGACGAAACGGTCGCGCTCGCGCTTGACCCGTGCCATCACCGCACGCCCGTCGATCTCGACACGACCGTGCAGACGCAGGCCGAACGCGTCCCAGCGCTGCGGCACATGAGCGACCTCGGCCGCGGCGATGAGCAGCTTGCTCGGCATGCAGCCGACGCGCGCACAAGTGGTGCCGTAGGCGCCGCCTTCGATGATCACCGCCTGCATGCCGCGCGCGGCTGTGGCGCGATAGGCGGCCAGGCCGGCGGTGCCGGCGCCGATGATCGCCACGTCCACGCGAATGTCCCGTGCCTGTTTGTCCATTGGAGTCCGCTCCCGGCCCATGCCATCGCCGCCTGTTCAATCACCACTCGCGAACACGGGCAGCAAATTGCCGCCCGTGTTCACTGCTTCGTTGTGTTACTGCCTTACGCCGCCTTGCGCGCCCACTTCTCCAGCTCTTCCGCACCGCCGATGTACTGGCCGTTGACGTAGACCTGCGGCACGGTCTTGGCACCGGCCAGGGCGCCCACCACCTTGGTGCGTACCGAATGCGGCAGCGGCACTTCGGCGTAGTCGTAGCCCAGATCGGTCAGCAGCGCCTTGGCCTTGGCGCAGAAGCTGCAGCCTTCACGGGTGAAGATCGCCACCTGGTCGGGCTTCTTCGCCTTCGGATTGATGTATGCCAGCATGGTGTCGGCGTCGGACACTTCGAACGGATCACCGGGCTTGTTCGGCTCGATGAACATCTTCTCGACCACGCCGTCGCGCACCAGCATCGAATAGCGCCACGAGCGCTTGCCGAAGCCCAGGTCGCTCTTGTCCACCAGCATGCCCATGCCGTCGGTGAACTCGCCGTTGCCGTCGGGGATCAGCACCACGTTCTCGGTTTCCTGATCCTTGGCCCACTCGTTCATCACGAAGGCGTCGTTGACCGAGACGCACAGGATCGAATCGACGCCACTGGCGAAGAAGGCGGGCGCCAGCTCGCTGTAGCGGGGCAGGTGAGTCGAGGAGCAGGTGGGGGTGAACGCGCCGGGCAGGGAGAACACCACCACCGTCTTGCCGTCGAACAGCTCGGAAGTGGTGACGTTCTTCCACTCGTTGTTCTCGCGCACGCGGAACGTTACGTTGGGAATACGTTGACCTTCACGGGTTGCGGACATACTTGGCTCTCCTTCTCTTCAGTAGATGGATCTTCGGGCGGCAGCGCACCGGCTGCGACGAACGCTACTTTGCCACTTGAGATTAATTCAATCCAACGAATATAATCAATGAGGTCGATCGAGTAATCCGATTAATACCCCAACCAACCCCAGCCCATGGCCGCCTTACCCTCTCTTCGTCAGCTCCGTTATATGGTGGCGGTGTCCGAGCACCTCAACTTTCGCGCCGCTGCGGAAGCCTGCTTCGTCACGCAGTCGACCCTGTCGGCCGGCATCAAGGAGCTGGAGACCCTGCTCGACGTGGAGCTGGTCGAGCGCGACACGCGCAATGTGCGTCTGACCGACGTCGGTCATGAGGTCGTGGGGCGTGCGCGTACCCTGCTGGCGCAGGCAAACGACCTGGTGGAAGTCGCCCGTGTTGCGCAGCAGCCGTTGAGCGGCTCGCTGCGGCTGGGGGTGATCCCCACCATCGCGCCGTTCATGCTGCCCGGCCTGCTGCCGCCGCTGCGTGCGGCGCATCCGCAACTCAAGCTCTATCTGCGTGAAGACCAGACCGAGCGTCTGCTGGAACGGCTGCGTGCTGGCGACCTGGATGTTGCGCTGATCGCCCTGCCGTACGACACCGGCGAACTGCACACGCGCAAGCTGTTCAAGGACGAATTCTGGTTCGTCGCCCGCGCCGACCATCCATTGGCGCAGACCGACGAGGTGGCGGTGCGCGCCATGCGCTCGGGCCAGATCCTGTTGCTGGAGGAAGGCCACTGCCTGCGCGAGCACGCCATCGCCGCCTGTGGCACGCGCACGGCCAACGCCGACTCGATGATGGAAGCGACCAGTCTCTACACGCTGATCCAGATGGTGGAAGGCGGCCTGGGCGTCACCCTGCTGCCCGAGATGACCCTGAAGGCCGGCATCCTCAACGGCACTTCGCTGGTGGCGCGGCCGTTCTCGTCACAGGTGCCGGCGCGCGACATCGCGCTTGCGATCCGCCCCACCAGCGCGCATCGCCGCGACTTCGACCTGCTGGCGGAATTCATCGTGGCGCGCGCACGGGAGAAGAGTGTCCCGCGCGCGCCGTCGCGGGCACCGAAGCGGCGGGAGCGGGCCTAGGAGTCCCGCCGCTGCACAACGTGCGGTTGGCTTGGCAGTAGTTTTTCAACGACTGCTGGACACCGTCACTGCGGATTCTCCATCACGGCCTCGACATGTTGCCGTAGCCGTTCCGGTTCGATGTCATAGCCGACCGCCCGCTTGCCGCTCCAATTGACGCCGACCAGCAAGCCGTCGCGACTGAGACCTGGAATCCACTTCGCGCAGAAGTCGTTCCAGGAGATCTCGACAGGTTCGAACCCGGCGTACGCCGGTACCGTCTCAATGATCTTTTCGACACGCGCGAGGGTCGACCAGAACGGCTGTGCGCGCTGGCCGCTGCTGGTCTTCGGAGCAGGGTAGCCGTCCTTGTCCCGAATGGTCCATACGACGCGGTTCTTCGCGACATCGCGATAAAAGGCCCAGGCTTGAGAGGCTGCTTGAGACATGGCGTCCAACCTTTACAGGTAGTTGCAGGGTATCGGCGTGCTGCCTGGGCTGGGCTTTTCCACCATGCCGCAAAAGACCAGGTCGATCGGATCGTAAGTGCTCAAGTCCCGCTCCCTGTCTTCTCACGTACGGGTCGCGCAGTCGGGCGGCACGCCAAACCGGTCCTCATTTCTTCTGCGTGGAATAGTAGTGGTTGTCGCCTTCATCGACATGCTCGCCAAGCAGCTCGAGACCGGCTTCGGACAGCATGCTCTGGTAAGCCTCGGCGCCGAGCGAGACCGATTGCCGGCCGGTCAACACATCCGTCCAGGTGCAGACCTGTGCCGGTGACGTGAACAAAAAGCGGCCGCCGGGGTGGAGCCCCTGCGCCACTTTGCGAATGACATCCCGCTGCGCTTCGGGCGTCAGGAGAAACATCAGCCCCACTGCGACGACGCCATCGAACTTTCGCCCGAAGAAGTCGGATACCTCCACGGCTTCGCAAGCGACGTGTGCCGAAGGGAATCGGTCGCGGAAGGTTGCGACCATGCTCGCAGAGGCATCCACGCCATGGAGCACGAATCCGTCACTTATCAAGGTGGAGGAGACCGGCACGCCGTGACCGCAGCCGAGATCGAGAATCGCAGCACCCGAGGGCAGCGCTCGTGCCCACTCGCGGATGATGGTGATACCGATCGTCGAGCGGTCACGGCGCGCGATGAACTCCGGGGCGATCGCCTCGTAGCCATTCGAGGGGTCGTTCATGGTCAAAAGTTCGCTCCAGCAGGCTCATGCGGACTTGGAAGATGTGTTTCCACTGTCCCGCCTCTACCAACAGTGCTTCCCAGTCTTAGTGCAGCCACTGGGCGCGCTCAAGAGCGCTGCTCGCCATGCACTGGGTCTCGATTCTGATGACGAACGACAAGCACACGAATCTCTGCATTCACGTGCCGGTAGATTACTGAATAGGGAAAACCGTTGAAGGGAAACGAACGGCGGTCTTCACCTGTCGGCGTACCAATGTCGGGAAAGTCTTTGAGAAGCTTGATGACACGCTCGAATTCGTCCAGGAAGCGCCGGGCAAGCTTCCCTCCACCCTCGCGCCGGTAAAACCGGAAAGCCTCCGTAAGGTCTTCTTCAGCACCTCTATGGAGGGAGTAGCTCACTCGAGCTCGGCTCGCAGACGAACCATGACTTCCGGCCCAGGAATTGTAGTGCTCTGTCCAGCCTCGATCTCTGCGTCGCGATGAG
>JAHCKU010000008.1 GCA_026125625.1 Burkholderiales bacterium
GCGTTCGTGGACTCTGTTTCCCCGAAAGCCAAGGTGGATGCGGAATGGCAGGCGTTCGTCGCCAAGAAGAAGGTCGAGGAACTTGATCGCATCATCGCCGACGAAGGTCTGAACCCGGACGAGACGAAGACGTTCGTGGACAACGCCTTCCGTGACGGCGGTATTCCGACCACAGGCACGGCGATCACGAAGATTCTGCCGCCCGTCTCGCGGTTCTCCAAGAACAACAACCATTCGGCGAAGAAGCAGACGGTGCTGGAGAAACTGGCGGCATTCTTCGAGCGTTATTTCGGGCTGGGATAAGACGATGGCTGACGACGCGCTGACACAATCAGATGCCGATGCCTTGTTTCGCATGGAGAAAGTTCCTGCGTCGACAGATACCTTCCACTTTCCCGACCTGGGCGGGCACATCGAAGTTCCGCTGGTGTCGCGTGACGAACGTGAACATTTTTCTCTGGATATCAATCGCAAACGCATCGCCTTGACCACGGGCTACCAGACGCGCGCACGGAAGCTCGTTGTGTTGGCGCGCCTCGACTTCGCCGCACCCCATCGCAACCCGGATGGCAGCGAAGTGGGCGTGCCTCATTTACACCTGTACCGTGAAGGCTACGGCGACAAGTGGGCAGTCGAGGTTCCGGCTGGCATCTTGACCAATCCAGCGGATGCATGGCAAGTGCTGCACGACTTCATGCGCTACTGCGGTGTGGTCGAACAACCGAATATCGTGCGAGGGCTTTTTTCATGAGCACGACCGATGACCTGATCAATCGCTACTACGATTGGCTCAAGGCCAAGACCAATTGGCGGGAGATCAATGACTGGGTGGAGATTACCACCCCGTATCTGGATCGGCACAACGACTGCATCCAGATTTACCTGAAGCGGCAGGACAGCGAATGGGTATTGACCGATGATGGCTACACGCTCGCTGACCTAGCGCAATCCGGGTGCGAGATCGACACGCCGCGCCGCAAGGCACTACTGGCGACAACGCTCAACGGCTTCGGTGTGCAGCAGACTTTCGATGCCTTGGAAATCAAGGCAACCGAGGAAAACTTTCCATTACGCAAGCACAGCCTGTTGCAAGCTATCCTTGCAGTGAACGACTTGTTCTACGTCGCACGAGCCAATGTCGAGAGCTTCTTTTTCGAGGACGTGGCGTTGTGGCTGGATGATGCCGACGTGCGCTACACCTCGCGCGTGAACTTCGTCGGACGCAGCCACTACAACCATCAGTTCGATTTCGTGGTTCCGAAATCCAAACGTGCGCCAGAGCGGATTCTTCGCGTCATCAACAATCCGAGCAAGGATACCGCCCAAAGTACCGCTTTCGCGTGGCTGGACACTAAAGAAGTGCGGCCTTCGGATTCACAGGCTTTCGCCATCCTTAATGACCGTGATCGGCAGATCGGCGATACCGTACAAGCTGCTTTGCGCAGCTACGACATCACACCAATTGCGTGGAGCAAGCGCGAGGAATTCAGGGAGCGGTTGGCAGCATGAGCATCGTGCCCTATCCCAGCCTCAATCCGGAAAAGGCGCTGATCTGGCGCATCGTCCACCGCGACAATCTGCTGTGGATTTTGGACAACGGCCTGCACTGCGGCAACAGTGGCGTGCAGGCTCCGGGCTGGGTGAGCATCGGCAACCCCGAACTGATCGACAAGCGCGCCAACCATCCTGTGCCACTGCCGCCGGGTGGCTTCCTGAGCGACTACGTGCCGTTCTACTTCACCCCGTTCTCGCCGATGCTGCGCAACATCCACACTGGCTGGGGTGGTATCCAGAGGCGAGCCAACGATAAGATCGTGATTCTCGTCTCTAGTTTGTATCATGTCGCTGCGCAGGGCTGCCCTTTCCTGTTTACTGACAGCCACGCCTACTACCAGTGGGCGAATTTTTACTCTGCGTTGGCGGATTTGGCCAAAATTGATTGGCCCTTGCTGCAAGCACGAGACTTCCGGCGCGATCCAGACGACCCTGCAAAGTTCGAGCGATATCAAGCCGAGGCGTTGATTCACCGGCACTTGCCGATCAACGGCTTGCTCGGCGTAGTGTGTTATACGGATAATCTGAGGCAAGTCATCGAGCAGCAGGTTCAGGCACGCAACCTGAACTTGCCTGTCTATGCCCGCACCGAGTGGTACTTCTGATGATCACGTTTACTCAAGGCAACCTTCTTGAAGCCCGCGCGGAGGCGCTGGTCAATACCGTCAACACCGTGGGTGTGATGGGCAAGGGCATCGCACTGATGTTCAAGGAGCGTTTTGCCGACAACTTCCGACGCTACGCTGCCGCCTGCAAGGCCAAGGAAGTGCGTACGGGCAAGATGTTCGTCACCGAGGTTAACGAACTGGACGGCCCTCGCTGGATCGTCAACTTCCCGACCAAGCAGCACTGGCGTGGCGATTCGAAAATCGAATGGATCGCCGATGGGCTGCAAGACCTGCGCCGCTTCCTAGTCGAGAACGAGGTCAAATCCATCGCCATCCCGCCACTGGGTGCGGGCAATGGCGGGTTGGACTGGGCCGAGGTGCGACCGCATATCGAGGAGGCGCTGGCCGGTCTGGACACCGAAATTCTCGTGTTCGAGCCGACCCAGAAGTACCAGAACGTCGCCAAGCGTACCGGCGTGGAGAAGCTGACTCCGGCTCGCGCCCTAATCGCCGAACTGGTGCGCCGCTATTGGGTGCTGGGCATGGAGTGCAGCCTGCTGGAAATCCAGAAGCTGGCATGGTTCCTTGAACGCTCCATCGAGAGCTCGGGCCTGACGCCGCTGGATTTGCGCTTTGTGCCGCACAAGTACGGCCCCTATGCCGACCGCCTACGCCACCTGCTGGAGGGGCTGGATGGCAGCTACCTGCGCTGCGACAAGCGCATTGGCGACGCCGGCCCGCTAGACGTGATCTGGTTCGACGACGGTCGCAAAACCTTCGTCCAGACCTACCTCAAGAGCGAGGCCAATAAATACGCTCCGGCGTTGGAAGCTACGGCCGCCTTGATCGATGGCTTCGAGTCGCCTTTCGGCATGGAACTGCTAGCCACGGTGGACTGGCTGCTGACGAAGGAAGGCGTGGCCCCGACGGTTTCCGCCGTGCGCGCAGGACTGCGCCACTGGCGCGGCGGTCCCGATGTCGCGGAACGAAAAGACAGGCTGTTCGACGATCGCGCTTTGGGTATAGCGTTGAAACGACTGGCATCAAGCGCAACAGTGTCAGCTTGAGTTTTCGACGCCACACTGCTCTACAGCATGCAGCCACTTGAACTACATCGACCCCTATATAGGCCTTGGCTACTTTGGTTGTAGCTGATGCACAAGGTGTAAGGGGCTCCTAAACTGCTGTCCTGCTTGAATTTTTTCGAGTGATTTTTCGCTGCAAATCTTGACAGCGGACATTTCTCATTTCACGGACTGTCAGCGCAGGGGCCGGAAGAATTCGCGTATCTCGTGCGCCAGCACCTGCGGCTGCTCCAACGCGGCGAAGTGACCGCCCTTGGGCATCACGCTCCAGCGCTGGATGTTGGTGTACATCTTCTCGGCGAGCGAGCGCGGAGGACTCAGGATCTCCTTGGGAAACTGCACGTAGCCGGTCGGAACCGCCACGCTGTCCGGAATCGGCCAGGGACCATGCATACGCGCGTAATACGGCCAGAAGGACGACCCGATCGCACCGGTCACCCAGTACAACGTGATGTCGGTGAGCATCTCGTCGCGCGTCAATGCGTTCTCCGGATTGCCGTCGCAATCGGTCCAGCGCTGAAACTTCTCCACCAGCCAGGCGGCAAGCCCGACCGGCGAATCGGTGAGCGCGAACGACAAGGTGGTGGGCTTGGTGCCCTGGATCCACTGATAGCCCGTTTCCTCCTTGAGGAAGTGTTCGAGCTGATCCAGGAAGCGCCGTTCCTCGGCAGTGGGATTCGCCACCATCTTCGGATCACGCCGCAGGGCCAGCAGATTCAGATGGATGCCGATCAGGCGCTCGGGATAGGCATAGCCCAGACGCGAAGTGATGAATGCACCCCAGTCGCCGCCTTGCGCGGCGAAGCGGCGATAGCCGAGCACGTCGGTCATCAGGGACGCGAAGGTGTCGGCCATGTCTTCCAGCTTGAAGCGCGGCTGGCCCGGCTTGAACGACAGCACGTAGCCGGGCAGCGAGGGCGCCACCACGGTGAACGCATCGGCGGGATCACCCCCGAAGCGGGCGGGATCGGTGAGCATGGGAATGATCTTGTGAAACTCGATCACCGATCCGGGCCAGCCATGCGACAGCAGCAGCGGAAACGGATTCGGACCCTTGCCTTCCTCGTGGATGAAATGCAGATCGATGCCGGCGAGCGGCACGGTGAACTGGCGGAAGGCATTGAACTTCGCCTCCTGCGCGCGCCAGTCGAAGCCTTCGCGCCAGTACTCCACCAGACTGCGCAAATACTCCACACTGGTACCCGTGCTCCACGCTACCATGGGCGGCGTTTCCGGCCAGCGCGTGCGCGCGAGCCGCTGGCGCAGGTCGTCGAGCACGGGATCGGGAACGGACAGTCGGAAGGGGTGCGGCTGAGTCATCGGATACTCTCGTGGCGACGTAGACATAGGGGAATATTGTCGCCTATCGGAAAGGGTACCGGCGCGAGAGCGGCCGGGTCATCATTGGTTGCGCAGTGTGGGGCTGCACTGAAAGCAGGCAGCACCCATGCACAACCGCATCGTCATCCCGGGGGGAGAAGAGTATGAACGACAAGTCATGGCGGCAGATGCTGGGGGCGCTGATCCTGCTGGTCTGGTTCGGTGTCGGGAGCGCACATGCCATCCCGTATTCCATGCTGGTGGTATTCGGCGACAGCCTGGCCGATAGCGGCAACAACGCCGTGCTGGTGGATACGGGCCAGATCCCCGGATTCGAACCCGGCGCACGTACGGACGTGCCTGTATCCGGCAACACATTCATTCCCACGGCACCCTACGCGAGCGGTCGCTATTCGAACGGGCCGGTATGGACAGAACAGCTGGCAGCCGCTCTCGGCTTGAGCGCCAGCGCTTCCCTGCTCGGCGGTACGAACTTCGCCTTCGGCGGTGCTCTGGTGGGGCCGGGTGGCCAGGTGCCGAGCCTCCTGGATCAGGTCGGAATGTTTCTGTCCGGCAGCGGGGGCGTAGCAGCGGGCGATGCGTTGTACGTGGTGCAGGGAGGCGGAAACGATGCGCGCCGGGCGCTGGCCGCCGCCGCAATGGGCGACGATCCGGCTCCGTTCATCGCGGGGTACGCGGCGAACGTGGGCACCCTCCTCGATACGCTGATCGCCAGCGGCGCGCGCAACCTGCTGCTGGCCACGGTCCCGGACATCGGCCTGCTTCCCGCAGTGCAGGCACTGGGCGCTCCTGCAGCCGGGCTTGCCAGCCTGCTGGCGGCGCAGATGAATCTCGCGCTCATGGCTCAACTGGCGGCACTGACCTCCGTGCCCGGGCTCGACATCGACATCCTCGATCTGTACGGAGCGGTGAATGCGGTGTTCGCGGATCCTGCCAGCTTCGGGCTGTCCGACGTCACCAACGCCTGCGCAGCCGACCCGGCATGCATCGCCGACCCCAGCGGTACGCTCTATTGGGACGGACTGCACGTCACCAGCACCGCCGCAGGACTGCTTGCCGGGGCGGCACTCGCAGCCATCACCGAGATTCCCGAACCCGCATCGCTCGTCCTGCTGCTGGCAGTGCTGCTGGCGTGGAGGATGCAGCGCCGCAGCTGGCGCTAAGCGACCCTGTAGCGCGCCATGCGCTCGCGATCCCTGCGATCCTTCCAGCGCCACACCCAGGCGCCGTGCACGGAAAGACCGCCCCAGGAGGCGGCCGCATGGCGATCCCCGCTGGTGATCAGCGCCGGTGCCAGACGCTGCGGCGCGTATCGGACCAGGCGCTGGCCGCCCAGCGTGCGCATCAGATTCTCTGCCAGCACCTGCCCCTGGCGTAGCGCATGCACGCCGGACTTGGGGCGCGAATGATCGCGCATGCCGGCGATGTCGCCGGCAGCGAAGATCTCCGGATGGGAAGTCGAGCGCAGAGTCCGATCCACCAGCACGAAGCCGTGCTCGTCGGCAGCCAGGCCCGCATGCGCCGGCCACTCGGCGGCTCTCGGCCCGAGCGCCCAGACCACGTGATCGGCCACCAGATGTGCCCCGGAATCCAGCCATACCGTCTGGTCTTCGATACGCGTCACGCGCGCGCCGGTGAGCAGTCCCACGCCGCGCTCACGCAGCACACGCTCGAAGTAGCGGCGCACATGCGCCGGATGCTCCGGCAGGATGGTGCGGTTGCTGGCCGCGATGCTGAGATGCGCCCGGCACCCTGCCTGATTCAGGCAATGCTGCATTGACAGCGTCATTTCGATACCGGATGCACCACCACCCACGGTGACGATGTGCAGCACCCGTGACTGCGCCCGCTGCCGGAGCGCGTCCCAGTACGCGAGAAACGCCTCGCCCGGCTCGACCGCCACCTCCATGCCCTGCGGCGCGTACGTGGCAGCAGAGCCGATGTCGAGCGAAGCCAGGTCGTAGGCGATGCTTGCACCCGAGGCGCAATGCACCATGCGCTGCTGCGCATCGAGCCCCACCACGGTGTCCGCCATCCGATCGACACAAGCGGTCCCGCACAAGGCTTCCAGGTCGATGTGGCAGTCGGCGTGCTGATAGTGTCCGGCAATCAGCCCGGGCAGCATGTCCGAACAGGCTTTGAAGCGCTGCGGAGCGACGAGCGTGACGTGCAAGCCGACCGAGGGATGCTGCCCGATGCGGCGAATCACCTCGAGATGGCTATGGCCTCCACCGACCAGGACCAGACGCTTCACGACGGCGGCAGAGTTTCCCTAGTCCTTGCGCTTCTTCAGCACATAGGTGCTGGCACCTACGCCGATCACCTTATGGCCGTCCGGATAGAGGTAGAACCACTTGCGCTCCTGTTCCCCATCGGCATAGGCGAAGTCGATCGCATGGCCGTTCATCGAATACCGCCCTGTCCGGACAGCCTTGCGGGAACGGGTCGCCACACTGACGTCGGTATGCTGTCCGCCACTATATGAGCCGCTCCCGCCACCGGATGTGACCGTTCCGTCCGCAGAGAATGCATAGTCGTTCCACGCGGCAATCATGACGTCCCCTCCCATTGCCGTATTGCCTCCGCCCCCGAGCGCCTGATAGAAACCTTCGAGACGCTGGGAAGGTGCTCCCGGCCTCGCCACGAACCACTTGTTCCAGGTCGAGGGTTTGCGTTTGGGATCGTTCCACGTGATCACGATCTTGCCGTCAGTCTTCTGCCACCGTCCCCAGGACTGCGGTCTGCGGTTTCTCCACGTCTGCATGTCGGCGGCGGAAGCAGGGTAGTAAGCAAGATCGGTCGTAACGGTGCCATCTTTAAGAAAGATATGAGGCTTGTATTCTATCGTCATCATTCCACCGACACCGTACCCATACTCCTGATGGAGGTAGATCGCCTCCATCGGCACCGGAAAAGAAGGATCGACCGCCACCGCGGGTGCGGGCGCGGACGCGGGCACCGGGGAGGAAGCATCAGCCGTCGCCGGCGTCGTTGCAGCCGCCTGCGGCGGCACGGCGTCGGTTGGGGCAGCGGCTACCTCGCCACTGCCCGCCCGGCCCACATTACCCACTGCGTCTTCCGTTATGCGCTTGATCGCCAATAGATGCCGCATGGCTCCCAGCGAGTTCGGGACCATCAGCATCGTCATGAAGCGATACTGACCATCCTTGGTCTTGAAGGCGTGGAAATAGCGGTCCCCACTCGTCCGATCGGAAACGACGCACGAAACTTCATTCGGCTGCTGACGAGGCTTGCAGCCCGAGCGGTCCGCTTCGCTGGAATTCTGGAGCTGGGCTTGAAAGAAGGACGCCAGATCGCCGCTGGGTGCAGCGGAATCGAACAGTTCGACGGTGACTCGCTCACCGGGCTTGAGATTGCCCGGCTCCAGAACGAATCGCCCATCACCGGCACGAACCGTCCAGCCCGAAGGCGGCGTGAGCTCCTGCCCAAGCAACGAGGTGGAGACAAAGCCCAGCAATACAACGATCGCCAGCACGAATGCTGACATCAAGCGGCACGACGATTTCATTCGCTTCCTTGTTCAAACATGAAAGACTTCGGATGGCACCGCACCACCGATGTCATGCCGAGCGCAGCGAGACATCTTGCTGTCGAGGCTCGATCGCCGGATGACACCCGCGGCCGTACACGTCACCTGCTCGCAGGCTGTCTTAACCATACTGCCGGTGTCTTTCAGAACCGTTTCTGGGACAGCAATTTTCTCACCGTTGTTTCACTGTATGCCGGCGTCGAGGATCCACAGCAGCGCTTCGACCATGTCGCACCCTTCTCGCGAAGTCATGCCGTCGGCTGTCGACGACAGAACGTTGGTTCACTTGCCGAAGCCATCTCTGCGTCTGCATCCATGCCGACAACATGCCGCGGAATGGTGCATCGCGCCCCAACACGATGCATCGCTATCCGTGCGCTAAACAGGGGGCTAGGATGTCCCGTGCATCGTCACCACCGGGAGCGCGACATGATGAATCTAACCCCCACCGAGCTGGAACGGTTGACCCTGTTCAGCGCCGCCGAGCTGGCACGGCGCTATCGCACGCTGGGCATCCGTCTCAGCCATCCCGAAGCCGTGGCACTGATCAGCGACGAGATCATGACGGCCGCAAGACGCGGAATGGGCTATGCGCAGCTGGTCGATCTCGGCGGCCGACTGCTGACTGCGGATGAGGTCGAACCCGGCGTGGCGGAGATGATTCCCTTCATTGCGGTGGAGGCCTGCTTCGCCGAAGGTACCAAGCTGGTCGTGGTGTTCAACCCCATCGCACCCGGCCTGCAGATGCCGGCGGATGAGCCGGTTCCCGGCGAGATCATCCCCGCCGACGGCGAGATCGAGATCAACGCCGGACGCGAGCGGATCACGCTCGAGGTGGTGAACACCGGCGACCGGACCATCCAGGTGCGCAGCCATGCGCATTTCTTCGAGGTCAACCGTGCGCTGCAGTTCGACCGCGCCGCTGCTTTCGGCATGCGGCTGGACCGACCGTCGGGGACCGGAATGCGCTTCGAGCCGGGCATGGCCAAGCGCGTCGACCTGGTGCGCATCGGCGGCAGCGGCGAGGTGCACGGCTTCGGCGCGCTGACCAACGGCGACATCGCCGCCGCGGACGTGCGCCAACGCGCGCTGGCGCAGGCACGCGCGCGCGGCTACAAGGGCGCCTGAGCGACCGCACTTTCCATCGATTTCTTCCGCGAGGCATTCATGGCGACTCTTACGCGCGCTGCGTACGCAAACCTCTACGGCCCCACCACCGGCGACCTGGTGCGCCTTGGCGACACCGCGCTGCTGGCGCAGATCGAGCACGACTTCGCTCACTACGGCGACGAGCTGACCACCGGCGCCGGCAAGGTCATGCGCGACGGCGAGGGCTTCGAGCCCACCGGCACCTACGCCTCCGGCGCACTCGACATGGTGGTGCAGAACGCGACCATCATCGACGCCGTGGCCGGCATCGTGAAGGCCGACATCGGCATCCGCGACGGGCGCATCGTCGGCATCGGCAAGGCCGGCAATCCAAAGATCATGAACGGCGTCGATCCGCACCTGCGCTGCGGACCGAACACCACCGTGGTGCACGCTGACGGCTTCATCGTCACCGCCGGCGGCATCGAGGCGCACGCCCATTTCATCTCGCCGCAGCAATGCTGGCACGCGCTGGCCGGCGGCATCACCACCATGATCGGCATGACGCCGGGGCCGCACTTCGACGTCAGCTGCTCCGGTCCGAATGTGCTCGGCAAGCTGATCCAGGGCGCAGACGAGTTTCCGCTCAACTTCGGCTTCCTCGGGCGCGGCTGCATGGAGCCGGGTGCGGTGGAGGAGTCGGTGGCCGGCGGCGCGCTCGGCGTGAAGATCCACGAAGACTACGGCGCCTCGCCGGCGGTGCTCGACGGCACCCTGGTGGCGGCGGATCGCAATGACTTCGCGGTGCACATCCACACCGACACCATCAACGAGTTCGGCTTCTGCGAAGACACGCTCGCCGTCATCGCCGGGCGCAGCGTGCACATGTACCACACCGAGGGCTCGGGCGGCGGCCATGCACCGGATCTGGTGCGCGTGAACGGCATGCCCAACGTCCTGCCCTCCTCCACCAACCCGACCAATCCCTTCACCCCGTTCGGACTGAACGAGGGGTTGCCGATGACCATGCTCGCGCACTTCCTCAACTTCGGCGTGCCCGAGGACGTGGCCTTCGCCGAGATGCGCGTGCGGCCGCAGACCATGGCGGCGGAGGACCTGCTGCACGACATGGGCGCGATCTCGATCTTCGCCACCGACACCCAGGGCATGGGACGCCTGGCGGAGAACATCGCCAAATGCTGGCAGCTGGCGAGCGTGATGAAGGAGCGTGTCGGCCGGCTGCCCGAAGAGACCACTGCACGCGCGGACAACGAGCGCATCAAGCGCTACGTCGCCAAATACACCATCAACCCTGCGATCGCCGCCGGCATCGACCACTACGTCGGCTCGATCCAGCCCGGACGCTTCGCCGACCTGGTGATCTGGCCGCGCGCCAGCTTCGGCATCAAGCCGTTCCTGGTGATCAAGGGCGGCTTCGTCACCTGGTCGATCATGGGCGACGGCAACGGCAGCATCTTCATGACCGAGCCGATGGTGCAGCGGCCGATGTGGGGCGCGCTCGGGCGCGCCCGCAACGCGCTGTCGGCGACCTTCGTCAGCCAACTCGCGCTGGACAACGACGTGGCGCGCAAGCTCGACGTGCAGAAGCCGATGCTGCCGATCCGCAGCGTGCGCAAGCTGGGCAAGAAGGACATGGTGCGCAACGACGCACTGCCGGACATCCAGGTCGATGCACGCACCTTCGACGTGTTCGCCGACGGCAGGCGCCTGTGGTGCGAACCGGCGCAGCGCGTGCCGCTATGCCGGCGGTATCTGCTACGTTAGCAGGGGTGGTTAGCTTCTACCCCACACCACCCCGGCGGCTTCGCCGCCACCCCGCCTCATGTGAGGCGGGGAAGAAAGCCGGCGCATCGCAACCGTCTTCCCCTCCTTTTCAAGGAGGGGTGCCGCCGAAGGCGGCGGGGTGGTTTGTACCGAACGCGGGGTGGTTAGCTAATAATCAGGAATTCGTTCTGCATGCGAGAGGCGACCCGTAGCATCACGTCCATGATGACGCTCGACAGTTCGGCGCGAAGCAGTTCGCGGCCTTCCTCTGCCACCGCACCGGCCCCCACAGTCGAGCAGCTGCAGCTGACTTTCGCCGCGGATCGCACCGGCCGCACCTGGCTGCAGCGCCGCCACGCCGACTACCCGTACGGTGTGGGCCAGGCCTTTCGCCTCGATGCACGGCGGCCGGACATGCTGGCGGTGATCCTGCAGTCCACCTCCGGTGGAATGTACGACGGCGAGCGACTGCACGCACGAGTGCGAGTCGGACACCGAGCGGAGGCGCAGGTAAGCACACAGGGCGCGAGCGTGGTGCACGCCGGCCCGCACGCGCAGGGCGTGCACAGCCTCCTGACCCTGCAAGCCGAAGCGCACGGCGTGCTCGAGTATCTGGCCGATCCCTTGATCCTGACACCCGACACCCGCCTGGTCCAGCGCACGCTGGTACAAGCGGATCCAAGCGCACGCGTGCTGCTCGCCGAAGCCTTCCTGATGCACGATCCGCAGGACGCAGACGGCGTCTTCGCCCTGCTCGACACCGAGGTCCGCGTGCATTCCGAGCGTGGCGAGTTGCTGTGCCGGGATGCGCTGCGAGCGACCGGCGCTGCATGGCGCGCAGCCGAGCCGCGCTTCGATTCCACCAGTAGAGCGTACGGATCGCTATACGCATTGTGCCCCGGCGCAACGCGCCTCCTGGAGACGGTACGCACCGCGTTGCCGAGCGAAAACGGCTTCTACGCCGGATGCTCGTTGATGCCGAACGACCAGGGCATGCTGG
Organism: Burkholderiales bacterium; assembly: GCA_026125625.1. Lineage (GTDB taxonomy): Bacteria > Pseudomonadota > Gammaproteobacteria > Burkholderiales > SHXO01 > SHXO01. The sequence continues at coordinate 12,013 of JAHCKU010000008.1, forward strand.
TGCGCGTGCTTGCCGCCGATGCCATCGGCCTTCAAAGCGCCATGCAGACAGCATGGACAGCAGTGCAGCAGGCATGGTTCGGCGCGGCGCCCGCACCACGCCGCCACTGAGCCCACAGGGCAGCTTGCATCACCAAAGGGGTGCATAGCGAACGGCGTCGCACCACCTGCGTGCGCGCAATGCAGCAGCGACGGGCACGCACACGACCTCGCGTCAGAAGAGATTCTGTAAACGCGGCATGGAGTTGCAGCCCGATGGCAAGCGCTCATGATCCTGGGCATACGAAATGCAAAGGAGGCGCGCTGCCAAGGAGAGCTGCGCGATCCGATGAGTTTCGTCCCGTTCCTGTTCGACGTGCTGGCCTACAGTGCCATCTTCGTGCTGGTCGTCCTCGGTTTGGGCGTCATCGCCAGCATGATGGGCATCTTCAACTTCGCCCATGGCGAGTTCGTGCTGCTGGGCGCCTATACGGTCTACGTGCTCCAGCAGACCGGCGTGCCCTCCTGGGTCGGCATGATCACGGCGCCTTTCGCCGTCGCGATGGTCGGCCTGCTGCTGGAGCGCCTGGCGATCCAGCGCTTCTACGCGACTCCGATCGTTGCAATGCTGGGCACCTACGCGATCGCGATGGCGCTTCGCGAGGCGGTGCGTGCACTGCTGGGCGGGCGCTTCTACAACGTGGATGCACCTCTGGTCGGCGCCTTCGTCCTGGGCGAACTGTCCATCTCCAAGTGGCGCACGGTAATCATCATCATCACCGTGATCGTCATGGTGCTGAGCTGGCTGCTGCTCACACGCACGAAATTCGGCCTGCAGGTGCGCGCCTCGCTCGAGAATCCAGCGCTCGCACGCGCCTCGGGCATTTCCACCAGCCGTGTCTACGCCGCCACATTCACCTTCGGCGCTGCGCTCGCCGGGCTCGCCGGTGGACTCATGGTGCCGATCTACTCCATCAGCGCCGACATGGGCGTGCCCTTCCTGATCAAGTCCTTCCTCGCGGTAATGCTCGGCGGCGTAGGCAGCTTCGAGGGTTCCATCGTAGGTGCTGCACTAGTCGGCGCCACCAGCGCCGCGCTGCCCTGGGCGATCAAACCCGTGGTGGCTGACCTGCTGGTGTTCGTCATCGCCATCGTCATCGTCAAGTTCCGGCCGCAAGGCCTTCTTTCCCTTGGGAGAAGATGAAATGAGTGAGGAAAAGCAGGACAAGCCCCTGGAATCCATGGAACGTCGCCTGTTCCTCCAGCGTACGAGCCTGCTGTCGGGGCTGTTGGCGTTGGGTGGCGGCAGCTACCTCCTGAAGCCGAAAGACGGCTGGGCAGCCGCCCCCATCAAGGTGGGTATCGCCACCGACCTGACAGGGCCGATCGGCTACGCCGGTGTGCCCAACGCCAATATCGCAAAGTTGGTGATAGAGGAGATCAACGCCAGCGGTGGCCTGATCGGACGTCCCATCCAGCTCATCATCGAGGATACGGCCACCAACGAACAGTTGGCGGTGACCCGGGTGCGCAAGCTGGTGCAACGGGACAAGGTGGACGTCGTGTTCGGCGGCATCACCAGCTCCATGCGCAATGCCATCAAGGACACCATCGTCAATCGCGGCAAGACGCTGTACATCTATCCGCAGCTGTACGAAGGCCTGGAATGCACCAAGTACCTGTACTGCACCGGACCGACACCGGCGCAGCAGTGCGACACGTTCATTCCCTGGCTCATCAAGAACGGCGGCAAGAAGTTCTATCTCCCCTCCGCCGACTACGTCTGGCCGCACGTGCTGAACAAGTACGCCCGCAAGGTGATCGAGAAGCACGGCGGCGAGGTGATCGGCGAGGAATACTTCCCGGTCGATCACAACGAGTACAGCGCCGTGGTCAACAAGATCCTGTCCAGCGGCGTGAATGTCGTGTTCAACACCACCATTCCACCCGGCACGCCAGTCTTCTTCAAGCAGCTGTACGAAGCTGGATTCCAGAAGAAGGGCGGGCGGCTTGCCTGCGTGTACTACGATGAAAACACGCTCAACATCACGCCGGCCAACGAAATCGAAGGACTGGCCAGCTGCCTCGACTACTTCAAGGCAGTGAACGACCCGTTCGGCAATGCCCTCTACGACAAGTTCGCCAAGCAGTTCGGCACCAAGAATCCGCTGGCGGCGGGCAGTGCGGTGACCGGCATGTGGCGCGGCCTGAACCTGTGGGCCGAAGCGGTGAAGAAGGCCAATAGCGTGAAACGCGACGACGTTGCCAAGGCGCTGGAGACTGCCAAGCTCGAGGATGGTCCCGGCGGTCCGTCCGAAATCGTGCCCGGCACCCAGCACACGGCCATGCACATGTATATCGCCGTGGCCAAGGCTGGCAAGTACGAGATCGTCGAGCGGAGTCCGGGGCTGGTTCAGCCCGGTGAGTGCGTTTGAGGTACTGAACCGTCATTCGAGTGTCGCAGCGCCCCGGCTGGTCCGGGGTGCCGTGACGCAGCCAGCATCTCCAGTCCATGAACCAGACCGTTTCACCTTCCGCTTCGACCTACCGTCAGGTGTTGCCGTGGATCGAGATTGCCTTGCTCCTGGTGGCATTGCCGCTGCCGTGGATCCTGGATGATTTCTGGATCCTGTTCGCCACCAAGATATGCATCCTGGCGCTGCTTGCCCTGTCGTTCGATCTGGTATGGGGGTACGCAGGCATCATGAGTTTCGGTCAGGCACTATTCTTCGGCGTTGCCGGCTATACCACCGCGCTACTCGCGACCAAGAACGGCATGAGCTCGGTGCTGATCCTGATGCCCGTCGCAGCGCTCATCGGACTGGTGGTGGCCTTCGTGGTAGCGGTGATCGTCATCTTCGGCAAGCGCATCCCCTCGATCATCTTCGTCGCGCTGGGTACGCTCACCGGTTCCTACGTAGTGGAGCGCCTCGTCCGTGGCTGGTCCTACGTGGGCGGCCAGAACGGCATCTCGTCGCTGCCGCGCCTGAGCGTCGGCAGCTTCGAGATCGAGGAGGGTGTCGCGTTCTTCTACATGGCACTGGCGCTGCTGATCGTCTTCTATCTGCTATTACGCTGGTTGGTGCGCTCGCAGTTCGGTTTGGTCCTGGCCGGTATTCGCCAGAACGAGAGCCGCATCCTGTTCTTCGGCTACAACGTGCAGACGTTCAAGGGGGTGACGTTCTCGCTGGCAGGGCTGATCGCAGGGCTTTCCGGTGGACTGTTCGCCTTCCACGAAGGCTTCATCGGTCCGGGGCAGCTGGGCCCTGTGCTGTCGACGCAGGCCGTGCTGTACGTGCTGTTCGGCGGTGTAGGCACTCTCGTTGGAGCCATACTGGGTGTGAGCGTGATCGAGCTGATCAGCTACGTGCTGCCTCAGGTCGATGCGCTGGGTCCCGGGGTACAGCAGTTCCTCGAAACCGGTTGGCCCATCGTGCTGGGTCTTCTGCTGCTGGTGACCGTCATGTTCCGTCCGACCGGATTGGTGGGCTTCATGGTGTCGGAGCGTGAGCGTATCGGCTCCTTCGGACGACCGCCGAAATCCCAGGCGGCCACAGGATCCAGGCCGGTGACGCAGCCTCGGGAGGCACAATCGTGAGCCTGCTGGAAGCCCGGAACATCCGGAAAATCTACGGCAGCCTGAAAGCCCTCGACGGTGCCAGCCTCGTCGTCAGCGGGAACGAATTCCACGGCCTGATCGGTCCCAATGGCTCAGGCAAGAGCACGCTTCTCAAGTGCATTGCCGGCGCAGAGATACCCACCGAGGGAACTATTCTGCTCGGCAACCGCGACATCACCAGCTTCACTGCCGCGGAACGCGCGCGCGCCGGCCTGTCGCTCAAATTCCAGATCACCGCAGTGCTTCCCGAGCTGTCTGTCTATGACAACATACTGATTGCGCTACAGGCAAATTCCTCGCTGTTCGTGCTGCTGCTGTCTCTTTCGCGCAAGGCCCTGCATGAGAAGGCAATGGATTGCCTGGCGCGTTTCAAGCTGGTCGACAAGCACGACCAGCTCGCTGCATATCTCTCGCACGGCGAGCAGCAGTGGCTGGAGATCGCCATGGCGCTGGCGCGCGAGCCCAAGCTGCTGCTTCTGGACGAGCCGACCGCGGGCATGAGCCCGCAGGAGCGACGCGCCACCGGCGAGCTGCTGGCGCCGATCAAGAGCAGCTGCTCGCTGCTGATCGTCGAGCACGATCTGGATTTCATCAAGGACATCTGCGACTCGCTTACCGTGCTCGATCAGGGTCAGGTGGTGGCGAGCGGCCCCACGCAGGAGGTGCAGAACAGTCAGCGCGTGAAGGAGGCGTACCTGAGCCATGCCTGATCCGGCGCTGCTCCAGGCCCGCGGGCTGTGCACGTACTACGGCACCAGCCAGGCGTTGTTCGACGTGTCCATCGACGTTCCCTCGCGCGGCGGCGTGGCCATTCTCGGGCGCAACGGCGCCGGCAAGACGACGCTTCTGAAGACGCTCGCCGGCGATCTGCTGCCGCGCGCCGGCAGCATCACCTTCGACGGCTCGGACAGCACGCGCCGTCCCACCGAGGCGCGCGTGCGCGCCGGCCTGGGCCACGTGCCGCAGGAGCAGGCGGTATTCAGCGGCATGACGGTCAGGGAGAATCTGCTCATCGGTCAGATGGCCGATCGCTCGCACGAGTCGAAGCTCGAGGAGATGATCACGCTGTTTCCGCGCCTGGGCGAGCGGTTGAGCCAGAAAGCCGGCACCCTCTCCGGGGGCGAGCGCAAGATGCTGGCGATCAGCCGCGCGCTGCTCGGCAAGCCCTACCTGATCATGCTCGACGAGCCGACCGAAGGTGTGTGGCACGGCGTGATCGAGGAGATCGCCGAGCGCCTGCAGAAGCTGGCGCAGAACATCGCGGTGCTGATCGTGGAACAGCATGTGGAGCTGGCACTGCGCGTGTCCCGCTACTGCTATGTCATGGACCGGGGGCGCGTGGCGCTGCAGGGGCCGACCGAAGAGATCCGCAACAGCCCCGAGCTGGTGCGGCTGCTGGCGCCCTGAGCGGAACACGAATCGGGCAGGCATCGCCTTCGCGCCTCCGCGTTGCCGTTGCGGATTGGCGCGTATCTCATACAACACGGCAAAGGAGACCACGATGGCCGTACAACTGCCCACTCCCGAACAGATCCGCGCAGCCGCCGCCGAGGTGGGGCTGTCGCTCACCGATGCCGACGTGCAGTCCTACATCGGTCTGATCAAGCCGAACGTGGATGCCTACAACCTGGTAGACGCACTGCCGGACGATCTTCCGCCGGTGAAGTACCCGCGCACGCCGGGCCGGTTTCCGACGCCTGAGGAGAACCCGCGCAACGCCTGGTACGTCAAGACTTCGATCAAGGGTGCCGATTCGGGTCCGCTCAAGGGCAAGAAGGTGGCCGTGAAGGATAACGTCATGGTGGCAGGTGTCCCCATGATGAACGGCAACTCCATCCTCGAAGGCTACGTGCCGGATGTGGACGCCACTGTGGTGCAGCGTCTTCTGGATGCCGGCGCCGAGATCGCCGGCAAGACGCACTGCGAGTCCTACTGCATTTCCGGCGGCAGCCACACCGGCGCCAAGGGGCCGGTGCACAACCCGCACAAGATGGGCTATTCGGCCGGCGGATCGTCGTCCGGCTCGGGCGTGGTGGTGGCTCTGGGCGAGGTGCCGATGGCGCTGGGCGGCGATCAAGGTGGCTCGATCCGCATGCCCGCGGGCTGGTGTGGCATCTACGGCATGAAGCCGACGCACGGGCTGGTGCCGTATACCGGCATCATGCCGATCGAGATCTACGTCGATCATACCGGTCCCATGACCGCCAGCGTCGAAGACAACGCGCTCATGCTCGAAGTCATCGCCGGACCCGACGGCTATGACCCGCGCCAGTTCTCGCCGAAAGTGCACAAGTACACCCAGGCCCTGGGCGCGGGCGTCAAGGGCATGAAGATCGCGCTGGTCAAGGAGGGCTTCGGTCGTCCGGAATCGGAACGTGCGGTGGACGAGAAGGTGCGCCAGGGCGCGGAGCTGTTCAAGAAGCTCGGCGCGACGGTGGACGAGGTGTCGATTCCCATGCACCTGCTCGGACCGGCGATCTGGACGCCGATCGGTGTGGAAGGCATCGCTCAGACCATGATGCTGGGCGACGGCTACGGCCTGTCGCGCCAGGATTTGTACGTGACCAGCCTGATCGACAAGCTGCACGGCTGGCAGCTGCGCGCCAACGAGTTGTCGGAGACGACCAAGGTGCTCACGACGATGGGCGTCTACATCAAGAAGTATCACGGCACGCACTACTACGGCAAGGCGGTGAATCTGTCACGCAAACTCACCGAAGCCTACGACAAGGTGCTCGAGCAGTACGATCTGCTGCTCATGCCTACTCTGCCGATGAAGGCGCAGCCGCTGCCGCCGGCCGACGCGCCGCGCGAGGTGTACTTCCAGCGTGCGCTGGAGATGATCGGCAACACCTGCCCGTTCGACATCAGCCACCATCCGGCGATGACCTTGCCATGCGGAATGATCGACGGCCTGCCGGCGGCACTGATGCTGATCGGCAAGCACTTCGACGAACTGACCATCTACCGCGCGGCGCACGCCTTCGAGCAGGCGGGCGACTGGAAGAAGCTGTAGCGCTTCACGGCAAGGGCAAGATCCCTCGCTACGCTCGGGATGACACCGTATCCCTGCTGTCATCCCGACTGCGAGAAGACGGCGCCGACGTTGTGAATGACCCACCGGTGTCAATCCGATCACAGCATGCCAACGACGCCACCCCAGAGTAAATGACCTACCGGTGTCATTCCGACCGCAGGGAGGAATCCTGCTTTGTCGTTGCATTCGAGTAAGGAGTGCCGCGCTTCACTCTGGGCAACGGACCCTGCAACGGTCGGTCAGTGCGGCACCTCTCCCAGCACCGTACAGCGGCGGATCACGCGCGGCTGCGAAGAGGTGTCGTATTCCGTCGCCCGGTGCAGCAGGCAGCGGTTGTCCCACAGGATGAGCTGACCCGGCTGCCAGTGATGCGCATAGGTCAGATCGGCGTGCACCGCCAGCGCGTTCAATTCTTCGATCAACGCACGGCCTTCGTCGTACGGCATGCCCACGATGTACTCGGCGTGATCGCCCAGGAACAGACAGCGCCGGCCGGTTTCCGGATGCGTGCGCACCACCGGGTGATCCACCGGTGGCACGGCGTCGCGCTGCACATCGGTCATCGGCTCTTCGCCGTGCCGGCGCGTGCGCGAGAAATCGAGATTGTGCACGGCGCGCAGTCCTTCGATGCGCTGCTTCCAGGCCGGGCTCAGGCGCTCGTAGGCACCGTACATGTCGCAGAAGTGCGTCTCGCCGCCCTGCTCCGGCACCACTTCGGCGTACAGGATGGTCGCCTGCCCGGTCACGCGCTGCCAGGATCCGTCGGTATGCCAGGCCAGCGTGCCCTTGTCGGGATGGCGCCCGGTGGGATTGCCGTTCTCGTCCAGATTGCTCAGCCGGTACAGCTCCGGATGCTGGCTGGCGTGATACTGGTTCATCACGTGGATCTGCAGGTGGCCGAAGTGGCGTGCGAATTCCACCTGACGTCCCGGTGGCAGATCCTGCGCGCCGAACAGCAGCACCTGATAGCGCAGGAACGCCGCATGGACGGCAGCGAACTGCTCATCGTCGACGCCCGCGGCCAGATCCACGCCCTTCAATTCTGCGCCAAGCGCGTGCGTCAAAGGCCGCACCTCGAAAGGCCAGGCTCGAGCGCTGCCGTTCATCCTCACTCCTCCTCGCGCGTCCCGGTACGGACGCCTTGTGCATCAGTATAGGCGCTTCATTTGGCGGAGGACGTATTACCGGCGACGCTGCAGCCCGATCCTGGAAACGCTACGGCTGCGGCAACCGTTCGGCGACCGGTCAGTCGTAGACCGCGAGTTCCTTGCCGCGCGTCTCCGGCAGGAAGAACACGGTCAGCACCACGGTGGCGAAGGCAAGGCCGGTGACCATGCCGATCGCGCTCGCCAGCGACATCACGCCGGTGCTCAGATAGCCGACCAGCGGCGGCGAGAAGGCACCCAATCCGCGCCCGACGTTGTACACGAAGCCCTGCCCCGAGCCGCGCACCCGGCTCGGGAACAGCTCGGTGAGGAATGCGCCCACGCCGCTGAAATTACCCGACAGAAAGAAGCCGAGCGGAAAGCCGAGGAACAGCATGGCCTGGTCGCTGATGGGCAGCAAGGTATACAGCACCGCCACGATCGCCGTGCCCGCGGCGAACAGGAAGAAGGTCTTGCGTCGGCCGAGGTGGTCGGACAGATAGGCCGCGACGACGTAGCCGATGAACGATCCGACGATGATCATGAACGTGTAGGCACCTGTGTTGAGCACCGACAGGTTGCGCACCGTCTTGAGATAGGTCGGCACCCAGATCGTCACCGCGTAGTAGCCCGACATCATGCCCGTGGTCATCAGGCTGCCGAGCAAGGTGACGCGCAGCAGCTCCGGCTTGAAGATGTCGAGGAAGTGCCCGCCGGCCTCCTTCACCCTGGCGCGCGTGGCCTGGAACACTTCCGGATCCTTCACGTTGCGGCGAATGTAGAACACCAGCAGCGCCGGCAGCACGCCGAGCCAGAACATGGCACGCCAGGCGATGTGCTCCGGCAGCACCGAGAACACCACGGCGAAGGTGACGGCCGCCAATCCCCAGCCGACGGCCCAGCCGCTCTGCACCATGCCCACCGCCTTGCCGCGATGCTGCGCGCGGATCATCTCGCCGATGAGCACCGAGCCGACCGCCCACTCGCCGCCGAAGCCCAGCCCCTGCAGCGCGCGCGTCACCAGCAGCTGCTCGAAGGAATTGGTGAACCCGGACAGGAAGGTGAAGAACGAGAACCAGACGATGGTGATCTGCAGCACCCGCACGCGGCCCAGGCGGTCGGCGAGGATGCCGGCGAGCCAGCCGCCTTCCTCTTCCTTGAACACGACCGAGCGGACGTTCGGCTTGTCGACGACCATGTCGATGATGGCGAACTTGGTGTCCGGATATTCCGCTGCGACCTTCTCAAGCGCTGCGGACCAGGAGAAGCCGGCCATCACGATCGGGTTGTTGCCGTCGCCGGCGAAGCGACGAAGCGCCTGTTCGCGCTGGGCGTCGTTGGCGATTTCGAAGTCACGGTATTCGATGCCGGTCTCGGTCTTGAACTTTTCCGCGCCGTTGAAGGCCGCTTCGTTGAACGACTTGTCGAACTTGCCGCCGAGGTCGTAGATGATCGCCGGCTTGATATCGGCGGCGAAAGCGGTCGCCGACATGGCGGCCGTGGCAAGAAGGGTGAGAAGGGTTTTTTTCATTGTGCAGCCCTGTTCGCTATTGATCTTATAGGGACCTTCCGCGCGGCGCCCGAAGAGGCGCGCGACGGAGCCACCGACCCGTTCCCTTGGGTCAGGCTGGCGGCATCCTTGCACGGCTCCGGGAAAAATTCACCAGAAATTTTTCAACTGGTAAAAAATAGAAGCCGTCGCCAACAGGAAGATGGAACCCTGTTCGCGACGGCAAGTATTGGTCAGAATTTTCAAGGCTTTCAGCCGATGGCACAGGAAACGCCCGTGCCGCGCAGGCCGCAATAGCCGCCGGGATTCTTGGCGAGATACTGCTGGTGCACGTCCTCGGCGAAATAGAACGGGCCGGCTTTGCCGATCTCGGTGGTGATGCGGTCCGTCCGTCCGGCGGCGGTGAGTGCGGCCTGGTAGGCGTCGCGCGCACGCCGCGCCGTTGCAAGGTCGGCCTCGTCGTCGAGGTAGATCGCCGAGCGGTAGGTCGTGCCGATATCGTTGCCCTGGCGCA
>JAHCKU010000080.1 GCA_026125625.1 Burkholderiales bacterium
ACGCACTTCGCTCTCGCTGGTTCGGTGCAGCTCGACCAGGACATGCGTCGCGTCTGCATGCTTGACGATATTGGTCAGGCACTCCTGAACCAGACGATAGACGGTGATGTTGAGCGCCTCGCCCAGACCGGACAGATCACCGCTCGATTCATAGCGGCACTCCACGTTACGGTTGCGCCGCTGCCATTGTCCGACCAGCTGGCCGACTGCGTCATGCAGCCCGAGCGTGTCGAGGGCGGCCGGCCGCAGGCGCTGCATGATCCCGCGTACCACGTCGTAGACATGTGCGGACAGCTCGACGATGGCGTTGGCGCTCGCTTCCGCTTCCGGCACGCGGTCATGGGTCACCTCGCGAATGGAAACCGCATCCAGCTTGATCGCGTTCAGGCATTGTCCCAGCTCGTCGTGCATCTCGCGCGCCAGATTGCGCCGCTCGGCCTCCTGCACCATGACGTATTTTTGCGACAGCAGCCGATTCTCGCTGAGGGAATCTGCCAGCTCACGCTGAGTACGCTGCAGGTCGGAGATGTCGACGAAATAGACGTGCAGGCCGCTCTGATGCCTGGGTGCCCGGGGCGGCAGGATGCGCGCGATCACCTTCACCGGCATGCCGTCCTGGCTCTCCAGCGTCAGCACCGGCACCTCCACCCGTTCTCCCTGCTCCAGGGCACGGCGCTGACTGCGCCATTGCTCGCGACTCGCATAGAACTCCGCGATGTTGCGCCCGACCGCCTGATCCGGATGCGCAAGACCGAGCATGCGCGCCATGGCCGGATTGCACAACTTGATCACGCCGTCCTGCGACGTGACCGCGTTGCCGGCGAGATCTTCCATCAGCAGCATGCGGTACTGCCGCTCACGCTCGGCCAGCGCTTCCTGCGCCGTGATACGCAAGCGCAGCTCATCGTGGGCATGCCGCCAGCGACGCCAGGAAAACCATGACATGGCGATGGCAAGGACGGCAAAGACGAAGGGCAGCTCATCGACCTGGTAGGGCTCGAGCGGGTCGGTGACTTCCGCCATCCATTCCCGGAATTCGAACGCTGCCGCCAGGATGAAGGACAGGATGGTGATCGCGCCGACCAGGAGCAGATCTCGGCGTACCGACCGGGCCTTGTCCAATGCATGGGTACCGCGAGACTGGCGTCGAGCAAACATTCTTGGCTTGCGCGGGCAAGAAAACGATCAGGTGGCAAGTGTATACCGTGCGCTCCTCCCGACAGACAGCTAAAGCGACCAGATCGGGACTTTCTCATGAAGGGATATGGGATTAATCCCCGGTACATAGGGGGGAAGGTTCCGTTTGTCGAGAATTTTGCCCGCCTCAGCATTGCGGGGGGCAACTGGCGCGCCCTCGTGCTGCGTTGGTCTGCCTGCACGTCTGGTCCGCCGTTCACATCGAGCAACGTACGTGAACGCGGCTCGGACCCCTCGCACATCATGGAGTGGAAGGAGAAAACTATATGCTACACACGACAGACCACCGGGCGGGCCGCCCCCGATGGGGCGTGATGCTTCTGGCGATGTTCGGCGCATCCGGCGTCGAATACGTGAAAGCCGCCGATGAAGACGACGTCATTGCACCCGCCGTCGAAGTCACCGCCATCCTCCCTTCGACGCTGGAGCATGTTCCCGGCTCCACTGCCCAGGTCACCCCGCAGGACATTCAACGGATGCAATCCCCCACCATCAAAGAGACGCTGCGTCTGGTGCCGGGGGTGCACGTCGTCGACGAGGATGCATTGGGCTTGAACCTGAATATCGGTGTGCGCGGCCTCAATCCGCGACGCTCGCAACGGACCTTGCTGCTCGAGGACGGTATTCCGATTCAGCTGGCGCCATACAGCGATCCGACGGCGCACTATCATCCGCCGCTGGAGCGGGTCGATCGACTGGAAGTGCTCAAGGGATCCGGCGAAATCATCCATGGACCACAGACTGTGGGCGGTGTGATCAACTTCATCACCCGGCGCCCACCTGCCCAGCGCGAGGCACAACTGCGCGTGGCGGCCGGCAACCGCCATTTCGGCAGTTTCTACGGACGCTTCGGAACGGGTGATGCGGACAAGGGATTCCTGGTCGACTTCGCCCACAAGCACAGCGACGGGTCGCGGGACAACTACAAGCACGCCGTCAACAACATCGCCCTGTCCGGCCGGGTGGCGATTTCCGACAACCAGCGCCTGCTCGTGACCGGCGCCGTTTACCGGGAGCGTTCCAAGACCGGGGAATGGGGTTTTACCGACGCCGCCTATGCCGACGATCCGTACGGCAATCCGTTCCACGACGATCGCTTCGAGCTGGATCGGATGGCAGGACAGCTCCTGCATGAGATCGACATCACCAACGACCTCGTCGTCTCGACGCGCTTCTACGCGCAACGAACCGAACGCGCCTCGTATCGGCAGATCGACGCCTCCTTCGAAGATGGCGCGATCGCGAGAATGCAGGCGGGCGCACCCGGCTCCGGCTGTACCAGCGGTGCGCAGCGTAGCGACTACGCCAATGCGCACCTGTGCGGAAACAAGCAGCGGCCCCGCGAATACGTGTTCTGAGGGATCGAGCCGCGTCTGGACTGGCGCTTCGGCGGCCTGGGCGCGCAGAACCATCTGGTCGCCGGCATCCGCTATCACACGGAAGACGTCGACCGGCGCCGCTACAACGGGCTGTACGCCGATGCGCGCGAGAACACTCCCGGCACCTTGCTTCGTGACTTGAACGAAATCACCGTCGATGCGTGGTCCGGATTCATCCAGAACACGTTCACCTACGGACGATTCGGCATCACGCCCGGGGTACGCGTGGAGCGCATCGAATCGGAGAACACCGCCACCGTTCTCAACTTCGCCATCGATGGCCGCAAGATTTCCGACACTGACACCGAAGTATTGCCGGGACTGGGGGTGACCTATCAGGCCGGCGGCAACACCACCCTGTTCGCCGGGGTTCACCGCGGATTCGCTCCGCCGCGGCCCGATGCGAACCTGTCGCCGGTGGATCCCGATCTGGTGCCGGTGCGTCCCGAAAAAAGCGTGAACTACGAGATCGGCCTGCGCAGCAACCCGCGTCCCGAGATGCACTTCGAGGCCGCCCTGTTCCGCATCGATTTCGATGATCAGATCGTGCCGGGCGCATCCGTCGGCCTGCCCGGGCAGACGTTCGCCAACGCCGGTGAGACACGCCATCAAGGCTTCGAGCTGGGCGCTTACGTCGGCCTGCCGAAGCTGCTGCCCATCCCCGGAACGCCTTATGTGACCGCTGCCTATACCTACATCGCAGACGCAGAGTTCACGTCCAACCAGTTCAATGGAGGCGTGAACGTCAAGGGCAACCGCGTACCTTATGCGCCCAAGCATCTGCTCGCTGCATCCATCGGCTACCGGTCACCCATCGGCCTCGACGTGCGGGTCGGCCTGGACTACACCAGCGAGCAGTTCGCCGACGATCTGAATACCAGAGACCCGGACGGCAGCGGAATGGTCGGCCGCATCCCCTCGGTGACGACGTACAACTTTGCCGTCAACTACCAGACCCGGCGCGAAGGGCTCCTCCTGTTCCTCTCCGGGACCAATCTGAGCGACAAGACCTACATCGTCAGCCGGGTCGATGGCATCCAGGTGTCGCGTCCCCGCACCATCATGGGCGGCATCGACTGGACGTTCTGAACGCGAGCACCGGCGTGGCTGCCCGCCCGTCGGCCAGCTTTCCCTCCCCCTCAAGGGGGAGGGAACAGAAAACCGCTGACTGATACAGCGAGGCCGATATTCCCAGGGATGACTCCCGGTTGATTTTGGGAAAAACCCCCGATCCAGCCGTCGACTCGTTCCCTGGATTCCTGGTGTAGTCGGGCACATCGTTGCGTGTATTCAATCCCTCCTTCTGCTCGAGGCTACGCACCATGGGCAGCCATATCTTCGCGCTTGCAGGCGGCAGTCTGTTCATCCCCCTGGCCGTGGCCTATGCGCTCAGCCTGCTGATCGGTATTGCAATGCTGCTCGGCCGGAACAGCGACCAGTCCGGGCCATCATACCGACCTCAGGAATAATTCCCTGGTAAGTCCAGGAATTACTCCCTCCCTTACCTGTGTACTCTCGCCTAGATTTCAGGGCGGTTGTCATCTTCGAGCGTATTGCCGGATCGGATCGCATCCGACCCTATGCCCGGCAAAACGAACGATGCAGCGCCCTGGTTCATAACAATTCACAACGAGACCTCCCATGAAATCATCACGTCTACTCGGTGCCGTCGTCCCCGCGCTCGCCGCCGTGGCCGTCGTATCCCCGGTGAACGCCCAGGACCCGCAGCGCCCCCCGCTGTCGCTGGAAACGCCGACCGTGGAAGTCATCGCCACCACCCCCTTGCCGGGGCTGGGTGTGCCGATCGAGCAAGTTCCGTCCAACGTTCAGGCGCTGACCGACAGCGCCATCGAGCAACGCCAGGCAGTGAATCTGAGCGATCTGCTCTCACGCACCCTGCCCTCGGTCAACATCAACGAGGTGACGGGCAACCCGTTCCAGGCCGACCTCAACTATCGCGGCTTCCTGGTTTCGCCACTGCTGGGAACGCCGCAAGGCCTGTCCGTGTATCAGGACGGCGTGCGCCTGAACGAGCCCTTCGGCGACGTCGTGTACTGGGACCTGATTCCGCAGAACGCGATCTCTGTGGTCAATCTCATTCCCGGTTCCAATCCGCTGTATGGCCTGAACAGCCTGGGCGGCGCCCTGTCGCTGCGCACCAAGACCGGGGCGGAGTACCCTCACACCAGCGCCCAGATCTATGGCGGTTCGTGGGACCGCATCGGGGTGGACGTCGAGCACGGCGGCTACAACGACAAGATCGACTACTACTTCAGCGGCAGCTATTTCGACGAGGACGGCTGGCGCGACTTTTCACCGAGCACGGTGAAGCAGTTCTTCGGCAAGGTCGGCTATGACGACGGCACCACCGACCTCGACCTCAGCCTGAGCGTCGGCGATTCCGACCTCACCGGCAACGGTGTGACGCCCGAAAGCATGCTCGATCGCCGTCGTCGCGAGGTCTTCACCATCCCGGACAACACCAAGAAGGACATGTGGATGCTCAACCTCACCGGCAACCACATGCTCAACGACGCGTTCCGGCTGGGCGGCAACGTCTACTACCGCACCAACCGCATCAAGACCCTCAACGGGGATGCCAACGACGACTACGAGGACTGCTTCGAGGACGCCGAGGACGACGGCCTCGATCCGCTGGACGAGTGCACCGAGACTGCGGTGAACAATCGCACGCGCACGAAGGAAGACGTGGTTGGCGCTGCGCTGCAGCTGTCGCAGCTGACCGAGCGCAACCAGGCCACCGCAGGCGTCTCGTTCGATCGCGGCAAGGCGGATTTCCGCCAGAGTGCGGCCGAAGGCGTGCTCGACCACAGGCGTGGCGTAGTGGAGACCGAAGACGAAGAGATCGAGAACCAGCCTGGACGGCACCACCACCACCTACTCATCTGATGGATGTCTTCAGCCTCATCGACCGTACCGCGCCACGCTGTCCGCCCGCTACAACCATACGCGGGTCAAGACCGGGCCACGACAAGCTCAACTCCGATCCGCCCAATCTGGACGCCAACCATACCGCCAACAGTCAACCCGGGCATCGGCATCACGCAGGCCTGAGAATCGCAACTTCACGCTGTTCGGCAGCTGGAATCAGAGCGCACGCGCACCCAGCCTCGATCGAGCTCGGCTGCGCCGATCCGGACAACCCCCGCAGCTCGCCCAATGCGATGGTGGCCGACCCCTTCTCGATCAGGTCATCGCACGCACCTTCGAGGGCGGCGTGCGCGGCCGCAATCGGTGAATCCATGCGCTGGGTCGCGTTCGCCTGACGCACCGACAGCCGCGACGGACATCCTGTTCGTGAGCACCGGCACCAGCGCAGGCTACTTCACCAACTTCGGCAAGACGCGCCGACAAGGTGTCGAGCTCGGTCTCGGCGGCTCGCACGGCAAATCTGACTGTCGGCCAACCACGCCTACGCAGCGCCCACCTTCGAACCAGCGCATGATCCTGGGTGAGAACAACAGGCTCACGCGGAGTCAATCGGCGCCCGTCCGTCGGACGACGAGATCCACGTGCGCAGCGGCGACAAGCCGCCTCGGCGCATTCCTCGAGCATCAGGTCAGCTGGCGCTGGATTTCCGTGCAAGCGAGCGCCTGACGTTTATGCGGATGTCGTTGTTCTCGTCCCGCAGCGTACGTACGCAGCAACGAGAACAATGGCATCGCGGCCGCGGTACCTTCACCGATCAGTTCGGCGCCACGCGCACTTTCGACGGTTCCGGCAAGGTCGACGGCTATGCCATCTTCAACCTGACCAAACATTGCGTCGCGCGCAATTGGGAGGTCTTTCGCACGCGTCGACAACGTTCGATTACCGAATACGAAACCGCCGTCCCGGCTGAGAATCCGTTCGACGCCGCCAACCAGTTCCAGACCTGACCGAATGACGGGCACGCGAGAGCCTCTTCGCGCCCCGGTGCGCCGCGCGGTGGGGTGGGGTGCAGCCAACACGATCCCGCACACCCAGGCTGAGCATGCCGGCGTAATCGACGCCATCGCCAACCTCAGGAGCCTTCACGTAACGGTTGTCTTCCCTCCTTGGACAAGGAGTGGTGCTGCGCGCCGGGGTGGTTCGCATCCACCCCACACCACCCTGCGCCTCGGCTTTATGCCCCGAAGGCTGACCTCCGCCTCTGAGAGGCGGGGAAGGGGCGCACAGCGACGCATCACAGCGGACTTCCCCTCCTTTTCAAGGAGGGGTGCCGCCGCAGGCGGCGGGGTGGTTCGCTTCGGGATGTCTTCCATCTCACAATTCCTGAACACATATGTGAATAAATCACTATTCGATTCGAGATGTTCTCCCTTATGACGTTGCGCGAGCGCACGTAGCATCTGGGCGCGGTGTTGTACGAGGAGCGCGCCGCCTGCCGGATCCATCCCTGGCAGCAACAAGTAGAACGACATGAGACCAGCGGCGCAACGCCAACAAGAAGAGACTGCACACGCCAGTCCATCCAGCCCAGTCAGCGTACTGATCGCCGCGGCACAGGCCGTGGTGCGCTCGGGATATCGTCACATCCTCGAGCAGGCGGGCGACCACGTCGCCGGTGAAGCGACCAACACGCCGGACCTGCTTGCATGCGCGGAAGATTCGGCCGTCGCCGTCGTCCTGCTCGATCTGTTCCTTCCGCCGATGGGCGGTCTGGATGCCACGCGGCGGCTGGCGCAGATGAGCACACCGCCCTGCCTGCTGCTGTTTGCCGCAAGCTCCGACGGAGATCTCGCCTCGCGCGCACTGGATGCCGGCGCGCTGGGTTTCATCTCGCGCGACAGCGAGCCGGAGACCGTGGTCGAGGCCGTGCGCGTGGTTGCCAAGGGCCGGCCATTCCTGACGCATGACATCATGCAGCAGGTGGCACTGCAGCGCGTATCCAGCCGAAGCGGCACGCTGGCTTCCCTGTCCACGCGCGAGTTCGAAATCTTCCGGCTGATCGCCGAAGGCAAGCCGGTTCCGGAGATCGCCCGCCTGCTCGAGCTCAGTCCGCGCTCGGTGGCGAACTACCAGACCCACATCAAGCGCAAACTACGCCTGACCACGACCGCAGAACTGGTCCACCTCGCCATCCGGCGCGGCGTCATCCGCATCAGCGAAGCGTGAGCCGATGATGCGTGCGATTGCGTGGATCCTGGGGGTGGTCGTTGCGCTGGCGGTGCCGGTAACGCCAGCATGGGCGGACGATTCACTGACCATCCGGCTGGTGCGCGGGCATTCGCGCATTCTCAACAGCACCAATCGCGTGGCCACGGTGGCCGTGGGCAATTCCGGCGTGGCCCGTGCCACCGCGGTGACCAACACCTCGATCCTGATCAATGCCGTGCAGCCCGGCAGCACCAGCCTCACGCTCATCCTCAAGAGTGGCGGCACGATTCCCTATCGCGTGATCGTCACCCACGATCTGGTGCATCTGGCGCGGCACCTGCAGATGCTCGATCCGCGCATCCGCGTGGAAAGCGACCCCAACGGCGATGCCGTGATCCTCTCGGGCATCGTGAAGAACAAGGCCGTGGTCGAGCGCGCCTTCGAAGCAGCGACGCGCTACTTCGGCCAGACCACGGTGAGCATTACCACCAATCCGCGCGAGAGCCGGGAGCAGCTCCGCGTGCGCGCTGCCAACGGGCAAGGTGCGGCATCCTCGGCTGCCGCACCTTCCGATTCACCCAACGGCGGCGATCCGATCGCCGGCGCCGAGGGCGAGCGCTCGCACATCACCGAGGAGCTGGCCTCGGGGTCGACGCGCGTCATCAACCTGCTGGTGACCGAGGAGAGCCTGGTCACCGCCGGCGATCGCCTGCAGCAGGTGCTGCAGCGCGTGGACGGCAACATCACGGTGGAAGAAGTCAACGGCGTGTTCATCCTGCGCGGCAAGGTCGCCACACCCGCTGCGCTGAGCCGTGCGCTGGCGCTCGCCGACCGTTTCGTGCGCGGCGACGGCGATCCCTCGTTCTCGGTGATAAGCGATCGCGGCGGGGTGCTGGCCGGCAATCTGGACCCGAGCGACGAGTTCGAACCGGTGGTCGATCCATTGGCCCTGCCCAGCCTCGGCAACCGCGGATCACGCAGCCTGTCGAGCAGAAGCGGCGGATCGAGCCGCTCGCGCTACGGCACTTCCCAGACGCTGCCGGTGGAGATCTCGCCGCCGAAAGGCAATCTTGGCCAGAACGTCTCGCGCGCGGACGTGGTGATGGTGGCCAACGGCCGCGTCATGAGCCTGCTCGAGGTACGGGAGCAGCCGCGCGTCGAGATCAAGATGAGCATCGTCGCGGTCGACCGCAACCGCACCGAGGACCTGGGCATCAACTGGCGCATCGACGGCTCGCGCGTCACCGTGTCCACCACCGGCGGACGCGTATTTACGCCGCCGAACGATCCGGTCACATCGCTGCCGCCGGTTCCGCTGGGCGGCGTCAACGCCGTGGCCAAGCTGATCGGCGGTACCACCACGGTGCAGGCCTTCCTGCAGGCGCTGGAGCAGACCGGTGCGGCGCAGTCGGTATCGGAGCCGATCCTGTCCGCGGTCAGCGGCGAGTCCACCAGCTTCCTGATCGGTGGCAACATCCCGTTGCCGGTGGAGACCGTGGTCCCCGGCACACCCACGCAGAATGCGCTGGTGGTCAACAACGTCGAGTTCATCGAGTTCGGCCTGCGCATCGTGGCGCGTCCCACCGTGCTCGAGAACGGGCGCATCGGCATCGTGCTCGATCAGCTGTTCACCGAACCCGATCCCTCGCGCGCCATCACCATCGACGGCGTGGTCATCCCCGGCTTCAAGCAACGCTCGGTGCGTACCTTGACCGAATCGCAGGACGGCGAGACCTGGGCCGTGGCCGGACTGGTCTCCGACACCGACTCCAAGTCCACCAGCGCAGTGCCGCTCATCGCCCGCTTCCCGGTGCTGGGTGCGCTGTTCCGCTCCAAGTCCAACGAGAAGCTGCGCTCCGAGCTGATCGTCACCGTCACCGCCCGGCGCGTGCCGGAGGGCGGATTCGATGCCATGACGCCGGCCGCTGCTGCACCGGCGGCGCCCGCCGCTACCGATGCCGGGGCCCGGGTCAGCACCGCGCCGCTGCCGCCGATCACTACTGTGGCACCAGTCACCGCTGCGGGATCGGCCAGCACGATACCGCACGTCGTCCCAGGCACGGGCCAGCCGGCACGCACGCCGAACTGGAGCCGCCTCGATCAAGGAGGAAGAAGATGAGCAGGCGACTGCGTCTGTTCGTGGTTGCCATCGCGGCGCTGATCCT
>JAHCKU010000081.1 GCA_026125625.1 Burkholderiales bacterium
AGGACGGATCTTCATCAGTCACCTCAATGAATTCGAAACGTAGTTGGCTGATTGATGTTTCTAAGGCTGTAACGCTAGCGGTGCGCGCTAACGGCGGGTAGGTATGGGCATGGGCAAGGGTGTTTCAAGGGGTGAAAGCAAAAATTTTCATGATGGGGGACGCCTTGATCCCAAGGGTTCCTCTGCTGGATTTCGTCCCGCCATCGAAAGGGAAGGAACCCCCATAATCCGGCAACACCCTCCCGATGCCGACCATGCCGCGCTCGCGATCCCCACAGCCTGATCTGTTCGGCGCCTCTGCCGGGACGCCGCCCGGGCGGGCCGTGCACGCCGCGCGGCTCGAGGCGTCGGTGCGCGAGCTGGGTGCGCGATTGCCGGGCGGTATCCGCCTGGGGACGGCCTCGTGGCATTTTCCGGGATGGGCGCAGCTGGTCTACGACCACCCTGCGGACGAGCGGGTGCTGGCCCGGGACGGGCTCACCGCCTATTCATCCCATCCGCTGCTGCGCTGCGTCAGCCTGGACCGGACGTTCTACCTGCCGCTGGGCGTGGCCGCCTACCGTCACTACGCAGCTCAGGTGCCGGATGACTTTCGCTTCATGGTCAAGGCGCCCCTGGCTTGTACGGCGGAAGTCTTGCGCAGCCGTCCAGGCGCGGCGCCGGCAGTCAATGAACACTTCCTGGACGCACGCTTCGCAGCCGAGCGCTTCGTGACGCCATGCCTGGAAGGCCTGGGCGAGAAAATCGGGCCGCTGGTGTTCCAGTTCCCGCCCCTGCGGCGGGAACTGACGCGCAAGCCGGAGGCGTTCGCGACGCGTCTTGCGCAGTTCCTGGGAGCGCTGCCGCATGGGCCGTGCTATGCGGTGGAGGTGCGTGACCGTGGGCTGATCGGCTCGGCCTATCTGAATGTTCTTGCACGCGCCGGTGCGCATCATTGTCTGAGTCTGCATCCGCGCATGCCGGTGGCTTCCGAGCAGGCGCGCGAAACCGCCCTGGATCGTGCGGGGATGCTGATCGCACGCTGGAATCTGCATACCGGCTTCAGCTACGAAGAGGCCAAGGGTCGCTACACGCCCTTCACCCGCCTGGTGGACGAGGATCTGCCGAATCGCATCGCCCTGGCGCGATTGGCCTTGGCGGCGGCAGAGCGTGGCGATCCGGTCTACATCTCCGTCAACAACAATGCGGAAGGCTGTGCGCCGCTAAGCGTGGTCAAGCTCGCCCAGCAGATCGCGGCGCATCTCGGCGGGTAGCCGGCAGCGATGCATACGGCATCGACCTTCAGCCCGGCAGGTTGATTGCTCCCTCGAGTGATGTCCCTCGTTGCATACCTGTCAGAGGAGGATCGTTATGCCTGCCCGATTGTTCGGATCTGTCGCCCTGATCGGCCTGCTGGTGTCCCTGAGCGCTTGTACCAGCTACTACCGGGTCACCGACCCGGCATCCGGTCGCGAGTACTACACACACGACGTCGATCGGCACGGTAACACCGTCCGCTTCGAAGACGCACAAACCGGGAATGACGTTACCTTGCAGAGCTCCGAGGTGAACGAGATTTCGAAGAACGAGTTCCGCTCGGCGACGGCGAGCAAGTAGCCCACAGCCGACGATCAGCGCCAGCCGCTCTGCCAGGGGCGGTGGCGCGTACTCAATCCTGGTCCAGAAGGGGTTGTGCCTCGCCCAGGCGCGGGTACTTCAATGCGCTGCGCGGGTCGCGCAGCGCCGGCGCGATGGGCACACTGATTGCCGGCAGCGCGTCTTGCTTCTCGCTCACCACGCTGCGCTCGAGCACACGGCGTGCGGCGAACTGCGGATCGGCCAAGGCTTCATCCAGCGTCTTGACCAGATTGCAGCATACGTCGCGGCCGGCGAACGCTTCCATCCATTGCGCAGCGCTGCGCTGGCCGATGATCTGCGCGACCTCACGACAGGTTGCCGCGGGATCACGTTTGTCATCGCGCAGCGCTTCCGGCAATCCGATGGCGTCACAGAAGTTCGCCCAGAACTTGTCTTCCAGCGCTGCCGCAGCCAGATGGCGACCGTCGGCGGTGCGGTAGATATGGTAGCGGGGGCTGCCGCCGCTCAACAGTTCCGCCCCCGGTCTGGGCCACGCGCCGCTGCTCGCGCCATTGCCGATGCCCCAGTAGAGAAACGGCAGCAGGCCATCGGTCATGGCGATGTCGAGGTGGCTGCCTTGGCCGCTCCGATCCCGCTGGCGTAGCGCCAGCAGGATGTTCATCACCGCCGGATAGGCACCGCCGGCTATGTCCGCGATCAGGGCCGAGGGCCCCACCGGCGCACCGTCGCTGCCTGCGGCGATGCCGAGCAGACCGGCATCGGCCTGATAGTTGAGATCGTGCGCGGCCACCTGCGCCTTCGGCCCGTTCTGGCCATAACCGGTGATGGAGCAGTACACCAGGCGTGGATTGATGGTGCTGACCTGGTCGTAGCCCAGGCCCAGCCGAGCCATCACCCCCGGGCGAAATTGCTCCACCAGCACGTCCGCGCGCTCCAGCAGCGGACGCAGCGCTTCGATCGCCTGCGGCTGCTTGAGGTCCAGCATCACACTGCGCTTGCCGCGGTTGAGCATGGCGAAGGGCACGCTGGCATCCCCGAAGGCAGGGGGGTAATGGCGCAATTCCTCGCCGCTGCCGGGGCGCTCGATCTTGATGACTTCCGCGCCGGCTTCGGCCAGCAGCAAGGTGGCCATGGGGCCGGGGAGCAGCGTACTGAAATCGAGGACGCAGATGCCGGAAAGGGGAAGCATGTCGGATCCTTGTAACCAAAGTCCCGGATTCTATGCGCCCGCGAACCATCCCGGGCCGCTCAAGTCAGGGCGCAGGTGGACGAAAACAGCCGGTAGTCCCGGAAAGTGGAGCGCCGGGCCGCCCGAAAGAGGAAGACCGACATGCAGCACAACGGCGTACTGGAGACCGACCAACTCGACCACACCGATCATCCGCCGCTCGTCCTGGAGGACATCTGGCGTGGCATCGAGAACGATCAATTCCTGCCTCATTTCCAGCCCAAAGTCACCCTGCGCGGCATGGAGCTCAAGGGGGTGGAAGCCCTGATGCGCTGGCAGCACCCCAGACGTGGGACGCTGACGGCGGGGGCGTTCCTGCCGCTGGTGGCGGACAATTTCCTGTTCGACGATCTGGCATTCGTGATGCTCGAGCGCTCGGTCGCGCAGTGCCGTCGCTGGCTCGACCAGGGCCTGGAAGCGCCGGTTTCGGTGAACCTGTCGCCCGACCTGCTGCGCGATCCGCATCTGACCGAGCGCATCCTCGAGAAAGTGCACGAGCATGGGATTCCGGTGCACCTGCTGACCATCGAGGTGCCGGAAGCGGCCGTGGCGCAGGAGAGCAGCGAGGCGCTGGAGACGCTGATCCAACTGCGCGTGAGCGGATTCGGCCTGGCCGTCGACGACTACGGCACCGGACGCTGCGGTCGTGCCCAGCTGGAACGCATTCCGGCCAGCGAGCTGAAGATCGACCGCCAGATGCTGGCGGGTGCTGCCCGTAAGCCGACGCTGAAGGCGCAGCTGCAGGAAAGCGTGGACCTGGCGCGCGAGCTCAATTTCGTGGCAGTGGCCGAGGGGGTCGAAACGCGCGAGGAATGGGATCTGGTGAACGAGCTGGGCTGCGACATGGCGCAGGGCTACTTCATCGCCCGTCCCATGCCCGGTGAGGCGTTGTCGGACTGGCTGATGGCCTGGAACGCCGACCCCTTCCTGTAAACAGTCTGTTGCAAAACTGCGGTACGGGGCTGATGTGCGGTCCCGCCTCGCTTGCTACGCTTTTTCAACAGACCGCTGATGTACTGACTCAGTATCCCAGCGCTGCTGCGCCGCGCACACCGCTCGAGTCCCCATGGCGGTTGCGCAGCAGCAGCGTATCGGTCCGATCCGCGAACACCCAGTCGTTCCACAGCCGGGGAACGGTCTCGTACCAGCGCGGCACGTTGGACAAGCCGCCACCCAGCACGATCACGTCGGGATCGAGAAGGTTGATCACCTGCGCCAGCGCGCGCGCCAGGCGCTGCTCGTAGCGCTCCAGGCTCGCCAGGCTGCACAGTTCGCCTTGCGCGGCTGCAGCGACGATCTGCTCCGCACTGAGCGACGTGCCGTTCAGGGCGTGATGCTCGGCGGCGAAGCCGGGGCCGGACAGGAAGGTCTCGATACAGCCGCTGCGACCGCAGTAGCACGGATGGCCTGGCCACTCGTCGCGGCCGGGCCAGGGCAGGGGATTGTGGCCCCATTCGCCGGCGATGCGATTGGGGCCGGTGAGCAGCCTGCCGTCGACGACGATGCCGCCGCCCACTCCGGTGCCGAGGATCACACCGAAGACCACACGATGGCCTGCACCGGCGCCGTCCACGGCTTCCGACAGCGCAAAGCAGTTGGCGTCGTTCTCGATACGAACTTCGCGCTGCAGGCGCTGCGTCAGATCGTGCAGCAGCGGCTTGCCGTTGAGCCAGATCGAATTGGAATTGCGCAGCAGGCCGGTGGCCGGCGAGATCGCGCCTGGGGTGCCGATGCCCACGCTGCAGCGCGCGCCGAGACGGGCTTCAGTATCGTGCACCAATGCCGTCAACATGCTCAACGTGGCCTCGTAGTCGTCCCGCGGAGAGCGCACGCGCTGGCGCAGCAGCTCGTTGCCGTGGCCGTCGAGCGCGATGACTTCGGTCTTGGTGCCGCCGAGGTCGATGCCGATCCTTGCTGCGGATACGACTGCCGGCGCAGAACCGCTCACGATCGGATCCGGCTGCAGGTCGACGGCATATGGGTGGTTCTGTCTCGTTCTAGCACCCATCCATCCACCGTGAAGCCGTGTCCGGGGAGAGGTTGCTGGGTGCGGATGGCGATTCATGGTTCCCGCCGAACGATGCAGAACTGCTTCTCATAACCTGGATATCCTTTCGCCATGGAACGACTGTCTACATCGAGCACGCATGCGGCCATCGATTTCGAGTTTACCGGCACTGGCCGGGACTACTTCCGCATCTGGATCGTAAACATCGCGCTTACCATCGTCACCCTGGGTATCTACTCGGCCTGGGCCAAGGTGCGGCGTCTCCAGTATTTCTACCGCAACACGCGCGTCGCCGGTGCGAGCTTCGACTACCACGGCAAGCCAGTGGCGATTCTCATTGGCCGGCTCATCGCTGCGGCTCTCCTGATCGGCTACCACGTGACTGCTGAATTCAACCCGATCCTTATGCCGATCGTGCTGATCCCGATGATGCTGGCGCTGCCGTGGATGCTGCGCCAGTCGTTGCGTTTCCGTTTGCACTATTCGAGCTGGCGCGGACTGCGATTCGCGTTCCGCGGTACCGTAGCCGGTGCCTATCGGGTATTTCTGCTGTGGCCGGTGCTCACCGCGGTATCGCTCTATCTTCTGGGGCCGATGTTGCACCATCGGCTCAAGCGGTATCAGCACGACCATAGCTTTCTCGGCAGTACCGCGTTCAGCATGAGTGCCCTGGCACGCTCCTTCTATCGTCCCTATGCGATTGTGTTCCTGTGGTTTCTCGCTTCTGCGGTTACCGTTGGACTTCTGGTGGTATCAGCTGCGGAGCAGGATGATTTGATAGCAATCCTGTCCATACTTCCCATGTTGTTCCTGATCGGCTTCATGATGTTGTGCGCACCTTACATGATCGCGCGCATCCAGAACTTGATCTGGAACAGTACGAACCTCGGCTCACATCGCTTCGAGAGTCGGCTCGAGGCACGTAAGCTGGCTTGGATCATGGCTACCAATCTCTTGTTGACCGTGGTGACGCTCGGCCTGTTCAGGCCCTTCGCCGCGGTGCGGATGGCGCGCTACCGCGTTTCGAGCATGGTCTTGCTGCCCGGTTCTGCGCTCGACGAGTTTGTGGCTACCGAGAAGGCCAACGTCGCCGCCATGGGCCAAGAGTTAGCCGAGTTTCTCGATATCGACATCGCGCTCTGACATCGCACGTGCAGCAGCTGGATGGGATCTATTTCGATGGACACACTTCGGTACGGCACGAGGTGAAGCTGATGCTGTACGCGCCGGGCGTAGTGCGCGTGACGGGCAGGGGCGTAGAGCGTATCGAGCCGATGTCGCAGATCGTGGTGTCCGAAGCCATGGGTGGGGCACCGCGTCTGTTCACGTTCGCCGACTCGGCGGTGTGCGAAGTGCCGCCGCAGCCCGGCGTCGACGCCTTCCTCTCCGCTGCCGGGCATGCAGAATCGCTGATGTCGAGGGTCCAGTCGCGCTGGTCCTTCGCCATTGCCTCGGCAGTGCTGCTGGTGGCAGTCCTGATCGTCGGTTATCGCGTCGGACTTCCCTGGGCGGCGAGCGCCATCGCGGCACGCCTTCCGGCATCGGTGGTCACCGCGTTGTCCGATCAGACGTTGCAGATACTTGAGCAGATCGTGCTCGAACCGAGTACCTTGCCGGTTGAACGCCGAGAACGTATCGCGGTAGGGTTTGCGCGCTTGACAGGCCCTGATGAAGCGCTGGTCGCTTACCAGGTGCTGTTCCGCGCGTCGCCGCATATCGGTCCCAATGCCCTGGCTCTGCCATCGGGCACGATCATCGTCACCGACGAGCTGGTGCGTCTGACGCAGAATGATGACGAAATCCTTGCAGTCCTGGCACACGAGCTGGGGCACGTGCAGGAGCGCCATGGGCTGCGGCTGATGGTGGAGAGCTCGATTGTCGGCTTCGTCCTGGCCTGGTATGTCGGCGAAGTCTCCAGCATCGCTGCCGGCGTATCTGCAGCGCTGCTGCAGGCGCATTACTCGCGCGACTACGAACGGGCAGCTGATACCTACGCGGCGCGCTTGCTCGAAGCCAATCGGATGTCGCCCGCGCTGCTGGCCGACATGCTGGAAAAGCTGGAAGCGAGCCATGGCGAACTCGCGACTGCTGACGGGGATGAGGAGTTCTCGCGTTACCTTTCTTCGCATCCGGCTACGCGCGAGCGTATCGCTGTGTTGCGCGGACGGCAGTGAAGCCTCTTTGAATCAGGAACGTCCTGCGCGTGGATCCGCAGGCTACGCCGCTGCGAGCAAGGTCTCGATCATGCGCAGCAGGGCAGTGCGCTCCTGTCCCGAGATCGGCTCGGCGATGCGTGCGGCGGCCGCCGGCGGCATCCACTCGGAGAGTGCCTCGGCCGGCTCTGGCAGGATCCGGCGATAGCACTGCAGGAACACGTCCACGAACTGCTGGCGCAGCGGCTCGAAGGCTGCGCGCTGCGGCCCGGTCGTCAGGCGTGCGTAGCGCAGCAGCAGACAGCTGCGTGCCAGATCGGCGGCAGGGCATCCGGCGGTGGCGTCGAACCAGTCGATCAGGTGTGCGCCATCGGCGGTGACGATGACGTTGCCCGGATGCAGATCGCCGTGACAGATCATGCGCTGGTCGGGCAGCGTGCGCAGCAGGTCGATCACGCCCGGCTTCACGCGCGCCGGTAATGGTCCGAGATGGACGCGCCGCATCATGTGCTCACGCTGCGGAGGCAGCCCTTCGCAGCGCAGCTGATGCAGCGTGGCCTGAAGCTGCGCCAGCTGTGCTGCGAATTCATCGAGGCGTTGCGGCTCGCTGGCCAGCGCATCGAGCAGCAACGGGCCCTCCAGCTTCTCGAATACCACACCGGGGCGCCCATTCACGTTGACGACATCGAACACCTCCGGCGCCGGGGCGCCGGCCGCGCGTGCGGCGCGAGTGCGCGCGGCTTCGCGTTCGGCGGCGTCTCTGGTCGCGCCTTCCCAGTACAGTTTGATGACGCGACCGCCTTCCCAGGCGAACAGTTCGGCGGTCCCGCCCGCGGCGAGACGAGGTCCAGGAGCATTCATGCGTGGAGATCAGGTGTCGGCAACGATCCGCCGTCCCGACGGCGGCGGGGGCACGCTGGTGTGCCGCATTCGGTTGCCTGCTGGCGCAGCTTTCGTGCCAGTCGATGAGCGCTGCCACGTGCGGCGCAGCAGGCTTCAGGAGCGGGCGCGGACGCCCGATATCACCTCACTGTCGGAGCGGGGATGTGTCGCGCAGCGTCATCCGTCCTTCGCCGGTGGTCACGTGCACCATCATTGATAGAATCGACTACAGCCTATGAGCCTGCGAGTCGCCATTCTGCGTGCCTATACCGGAGCGTTTCGCGCCGCCTCCGGGTTTCTGGCGCGCCGGCTGCGCCGCAATTTCCACTTGTACCTGGCGGGGCTGTTCTCTCTGCTCGCCCTCATCGACGTGCTGTTCCTGCATCAGGTTCTGGACATGCGCCAGCGTTCCTACGATCTGGTGATGAAGAACCGTATCGTCGAGCCGGCTGCCGATCGCGACATCGTCATCGTCGACATCGACGAACGCAGCCTGGCGGCCATGGCACCGGAATACGGACGCTGGCCCTGCCCGCGGCAGGTGATCGGAGAGTTCATCGAGCACGCCTCCGCGCAAGGGCCGCCGTTCAGCTATACCACCGTGAGCTTCAGCGACGTCTATCAGGACATGCTGAGCCGGGACAAGAAGCGTGGGTCATGAGATCGCTCACGTGCAGCAGAAACATCATCTGAAGGTGTTGCAACAGCAGCAGCTGGTGAATCTGGGCAGCCAGGCGATGTCGAGGAAGCTCAAGGGCGAGGAAGCCATCCAGAAAGTGATCGGCAGCGGCGCAGAAGTCATGGCGCGCGGGCTGGACAAGTCCGCCGAGTTCGAGGCCGACCGCATGGGCGTGGTGCTGGCCGCGCGCGCAGGCTACGACGCGTTCGGGCTGGCCACCGTGCTGCAGGATCTCGGCACGAGTGTGAAGGACGCCGACAGCGTGGCCCTGCTGTTCAAGACCCACCCTCATCCCGATGAGCGTCTGAGCGCCTTGAGCGACGCCATGGGCGAGCGCTTCGACGATGTGAAGGCAGGCAAGACGCTGCCGGAGCGGTTGGTCAGGCTGCGCTGAGAGCGGCGTGGGGAGTGCGCAGTCCTTTCCTTGCTTATTGAGCAGTAATCGCTCGATATGCAAGGATGATGGCTGCTCTGCGCGGCGAGCTAGGGAAACGCTGAACGCTTCCCTGGGGTTGCCAAGCCGCCTACTGCGGCCGCCTTACGCGCAGCTTGCGGTCGGTCGCCACGATGAAGCATCCCTGCCACTGCGAAGTGTCTTCATCAGCGAAGAGCCTGCCGATCCGCCTCTGCACTTGCAGCCGCAAACGCGATGACCGCACGAAGTGCCTCCGGCGTGAGCGTTGGGAAGTCAGTGAGAATCTCCTGCTCTGCTGCCCCCTCCGCCAGGCTCGCCAGGACCGTCCGGACGGTGACCCGAGTACCTTTGACGGTTAGTTCGCCACCACAGATTTGCGGGTCTCGCACGAGATAAGAGGAATAGTCCATCGAGTCTCCTGATACACAGGGCAGCTTCCCGTTCGCTACCAGTAGTTTACGCGAGCTTCGGCCGCGAGCGGCAATGTAACGGCGTGACGCTTGCGTGGAGCTTACTCTGTCTGCCCGGCATCGGAATGCGCCTGGCGGACGGGAATGACGGCACCATTGTTGCGCCGCTGACTGGAAAAGAAAACGCTCGCAGGAGGCGACGAGGCGCCGAAGACATTTCTTCGGCACCTCGCTTACAGGTTTACTGTCCGATCGTCTCGACCCATTCCCACTTGCCGCCTTTGACTTGATACAAGCTGATGCCGCCGTCCTTCACATCACCTTTGTCGTCAAACGCGATGCGCCCTGTCACGCCTTCATGTTGGATCGATGCCAGTTGCTCGAGGAACTT
>JAHCKU010000082.1 GCA_026125625.1 Burkholderiales bacterium
CATCTATCTTCTATGCGAATGCGACTGGGAGTCAGCCGGTCGCCGCGACGAGATCACTGCCTGCCGCTTTCCTCGGCGAGGTCCAGGTGACGTTCGATTCGAGTCACGCGACGATCAAGGGTATCGATGCGCACGCTGAGGCCAGCAATATCCTCGTGCAAGCCAGCGACCAGCACCTCCAGGCGACCTACGCGATCGGTGAGTGAATCCAGGCGCTCGTGCATTTCCGTCCGGAATGTCTGGACCTCGTTGCGCAGCTGCCGCAGGTGCTCGAGCACGAGATTCTCGCTTGCATCCGCCATGCTATTCCCTTCTAAGGCGGATGATAGCAAAGCGCTATCGATTCAGGCTAAGCAGCGCTTTGAACCTAGCCGAGGACCAATACCAGGATCTGTAACAATCAGATCCGTAGGATATGAGGCATGAACTCGAACCTCGGTCTGACTACGGCTCAACACTCGACTGACACGCGCACCCCTGGTGGAAAACCACCAAGGATGGCTGCATGATCTAGTGTCGAGATGAGACGTCGCGGTCAGGGCTTCCAGTTCTGATTGCGCGCCTCCCACTCCTTGACTTGGCGCTCTGCCTCGTCCTTCGCGATTCCATAGCGTTCCTGGATCTTGCCCGCAAGCTGATCTCGCCGACCTGCGATCATGTCCAGTTCATCGTCGGTAAGATCACCCCAGTTCTCTTTCACCTTCCCCTGGAACTGCTTCCAGTTGCCTTTGATGATGTCCCAGTTCATGTCAATCCTCTGTCGGTTGCGGAGTAGCCATGCTTCCCCTGCAACTGACGTACCCAGGTCGTCTGAGCGTCATGATCAGAGGCTGCGTCGCCAACCGCGTGATGTGCGCAGTATCTGTTCGCGCCCCGCCCGACGCGTCCAGGGTGTATCCTGTTCTCATCCATGAGCAAGCCGCACTCGATGCGGCCCTTCGGGGGGAGGGTGATCATGAGATTCCTGGTGAAAGGCCGTGTATTCGACACGGCAAAGAGCGACGTCGTTGCGCAGTGCCACGGCGAGTACGTGCCGAACGAGTTCGAGGAACACTTTGGCGCAATCGTGCACTACGAAGACGTGCTGTATCGAACGGGCAAGAGCATCTTCTGGCTTCATGAGCACCACACGGTGCAGTATCCCGATTGCGAGCCGGTAATCAGCGATGACATGATCCTGCTCGACTCGGCCGACGATGCAGTGCGCTGGGTGGAACTGATTCGAGCGGGGCCGATTCACGGGCCAAGCCTTCCGCCTCGCCGTGGCGCGTAAGGCGGCACGTACACACAATGGAATAGGATTTGCATTGAAGCATGTGAATGCGGCAGGGACCTCTGCTTTGCCGCGGCAGGCTTGTCAACGACTCTGACTTTGGCCTCCCCTTGCGGGAGGTTTTTTTTGGGCGATGCACCATACAGTCATGCCCTACAGAGTTCGCCATTCCGGCCGATAGGAACGGCAATTGCAAACGCCTGGTGCCGGCGATCGTGCGGCCAAGCCTCCGCCGGCATTGACCCTAGCTGGGTTCCCGGCCTTCCTGCGTGGAAGGCCGTTTTTTATTGGACAATCCCGAGCGGTGCCGGGAAAGCAGATATATCGAGCTGACGGCCTCGCCACCCGGAGCGAAAACGAGACGAGCCAGAACGCCTATGAACTGCGAAACCGACCCTGGCACCGGGCTCACGACCACTGCCGTCGCAGAGATGGTCGATGCGTTGGAAGTGGCACAAAGTAGCCTATCGCAGGCAATGGCCATCTGCGCGCTGGTAATGACCAGAATCGACGGGAAAGACGGCTCGGCAAGCGATGCGTTGTATGGCACCGTCGCGCTGCTCGAGAACGTCACCGAGAAGCTCGGCCAGTTGGCCAGCCAGCTGAAAGCCGGCGCATTCACGCCCGACGCTACCGACTCTTCGCCGGAAGAGGTTCGTTGATCACCAGGACGCCATGAGGATCGCTGCGCCAGCCCTCAGGCA
Source organism: Burkholderiales bacterium (assembly GCA_026125625.1). GTDB lineage: Bacteria > Pseudomonadota > Gammaproteobacteria > Burkholderiales > SHXO01 > SHXO01. The sequence goes on from JAHCKU010000082.1 coordinate 1,978, forward strand.
AGTTGGATCACGGTAAATCGATAGCCGTCATCTGCCCACTTCTGCACAGCAGCCGGCCTTGGCCTGTCCGGTCCCCTGTAAACTACGCCCTTCTCCTCGTAGTTCAATGGATAGAACGAGCGCCTCCTAAGCGCTAGATCCCAGTTCGATTCTGGGCGAGGGGACGGCTCGATCATGATCAGGCAACGTTGCCGACTTCCAGCGTAACCGACGGCGGATTGCGCAAGGTCTGATAGATGACGCAGTAACGCTCGGTCAGGGAGATGAGCTTCTCGACGTCGGCCGGACTTGCATCGGTGTCGAGCTCGAAGCGCAGGCGCACCTCCTTGAAACCCACAGGCGCCTGCTTGTCGACACCGAGCGTGCCGCGAAAATCGAGATCGCCTTCGGCTTTGACCGTGCCAGCGCGCAACGGTATCGACAACGCAGTGGACACGGCCTTGAGCGTCACGCCCGCGCAGGCGACGAGCGCTTCGAGCAGCATGTCACCCGAGCAGGCAAAGCTGCCGTCACCACCGCCGGCCGGATGCAGTCCGGCTTCGACCAGCGCTTTTCCCGTATCCACCCGGCACGAAATGTTCTCCTCGCCCAGATGGCCGCTGGCGCGCAACGTGATCAGCGCAGCCTCGGGCTTGCTGCGGTATTCATTCTTGAGCGGTGCCTGCAACGCGCGCAGTTCTTCGGCTTGCATGGAATCGGTTCTCCATCAGTGACGAGGATCCATTCTAGCGGCTCGGGAGTCGGAGAAGCGCGAACGAGTATTCAGCCGCGCAAATTCTCCCGCAATGTGGCGCCTTCATAGGCGCGACGGAACAAGCCCTGTTCCTGCAGCGGCGGCACCACGTCGCGCACGAAATCGTCGAAGCCTCCGGGCAGATACGCAGGCGACACCATGAAGCCGTCGCAGGCATGTTCCAGGAACAGCGACGTCAGCTCATCGGCGATCTGCTCGCCAGTGCCATCATTCTCATCGAGCACGACATGGGCGTGGTGATGGACATCTCCGATCACGTCGTCGTACTCGACTACGGGTCGAAAGATCGCCGATGGCCTGCCTGAAAGCGTGCAGCTGATATGAATCAGCAACCACTTCACTGCGTGCCGCGGAATCGCCCCATTGGCACTGCCGACCTGACGCTATAGGATCTGTCGAAATTCCCGCTGATCACGTACAGTTCGAATTTCACCGGACAGTGCTCGACCATCCTCGACGCAGACGTCATCATGCCCGGCACCAACGGGGTCTCGGGAGCGGTCACGCAGCCCCCTGCCCAGGACCCGGATGAACAACCTCGACTGAACGGGGAGACCAACATGTCGCTACGCATCAACGATACGGCACCCAACTTCACCGCCAATACCACGCAAGGCAAGATCGATTTCCACAACTGGATCGGCGACAGCTGGGCGATCCTGTTCTCGCATCCCAAGGACTTCACGCCGGTGTGCACGACCGAGCTCGGTTACATGGCGAAGATCGAGCCGGAGTTCCGTCGGCGCAACACCAAGCTTATCGGCCTGAGTATCGATCCCGTGGACAAGCATGGGGAATGGGCCAGGGATATCGAGGAGACGCAAGGACACGCCGTCAACTATCCGATCATCGGCGATACCGAGCTGGCCGTGGCCAAGCTGTACAACATGCTGCCTGCCGAGGAGCCTGGAACGTCGGAGGGCCGCACCGCGGCCACCAATGCCACCGTGCGCTCGGTCTTCATCATCGGGCCGGACAAGAAGATCAAGCTGATGCTGACCTATCCCATGACCACCGGGCGCAATTTCGACGAGATCCTGCGCGTCCTCGACTCCATGCAGCTCACCCTGCGGCACCAGGTAGCCACCCCGGTGAACTGGAAGCCGGGCGAGGACGTCATCATCGTCCCATCGGTGTCCGACGACGATGCGCGCAAGAAGTATCCGGACGGCTTCCGCGCGCTCAAGCCGTATCTGCGTCTGGTCAAACAGCCTTCGTAGCGCGAGGAACGTTTTCCGACGTTCTGCTGCGGTCGCAAGAATCCCCATCCGCGCCGAGACCCGGATGGGGATTGCGAACACCGCGCGACCCCGCAGCCACGCGCAGTACTTGGCAGTAGCCGGCTAGCCGATCCGCACCATCGCTCCGCCATCGACCGGCAGCATCACGCCGGTGATGAAATCGGCCTCGTCCGAGGCCAGGAACAGCGCTGCGTTGGCCACGTCCCAGGCAGTGCCCATGCGTCGGCGCAGCGGCACCTGCGCATTGCGCTCGGCAACGATCTCTTCGCGTGTCCTGCGCCAGTTCTGCACCCGCCCTTCGATCGCCATGGGAGTGTCCATGAGCCCCGGCAGGATGACGTTTGCCCGCACACCGTACTCGGCATTGTCGAGCGCAAGCTGTTGCGTGAATGCAATCATCGCCGCCTTGGTCGCCTTGTAGGCAACCAGCGGGTAATGCGCCCATGCAGCGATGGACGAGATGTTGACGATGGCTCCGCCGCGCTGTGCGCGCATGACCGGCACCACGTGCTTGCACGCCATGATGGTGCCGCGCAGATTGATCGCACTGATGCGGTCGAACGCCTCCTCGGTGAGATCCTCGAGCCGCTTGTCACCGCCGGCGATGCTGACTCCGACGTTGTTGTGCAGGACATCGATGCGGCCCCAGCGCTCGAGCGCGAAGCGCACCGCCGCAGCCAGGGTCTGCTCGCGGGTGACGTCGGCTTCGAAGGCGACGCAGTCGCGCCCTCCCTCCCGCGCCATGCCCGCGGTGTCTTCCGCCGAGGTCAGGTTGCGATCGACCGCCAGCACATTGGCGCCTTCCTGCGCGAAGCGCAACGTCGTGGCGCGACCGTTGCCCAAGCCCTCGCCGGGCGTCTGCCCGGCACCGATGACGATGGCGATCTTGCCTGCAAGCCGCATGCTGTTCCCTCCTCGGTATCGCTCAGGATAGCCGGAACCTCGTGCATTTACCCCGGAGCGTTCGGTGTATCGTATCGGGCGGAGGGAAACCGATGCAGAAGAAACCGATGCAGAACGTGAAGGCGCTGTTTTTCGATGTGTTCGGCACCATGGTGGACTGGCGCTCGGGCGTGGCACGCGAGGCCGAACGCCTGCTTGCACCGCTCGGCCATCACCTCGACTGGCTGGCGTTCGCCGATGCCTGGCGTGCGGAGTATCAACCCGGAATGGAGGAAGTGCGTTCGGGGCGCCTGCCGTTCGCGCGCCTGGACGTCATCCACCGCCGCATGCTCGAACGCATTCGTCCCAGCTTCGGCCTGCAGGGTGTCGAGGAATCCGTGCTGCAGATGCTGAATCTCGCCTGGCACCGACTCGACGCCTGGCCCGACGTTCCCCCTGGCCTGCATCGGCTGCGTACACGCTTTCTCCTGGCACCGGTGTCCAACGGCAATATCTCTCTGATGGTCGACTTGGCACGGCGCAACGATTTTCGCTGGGATGCGATCCTGGGCGCCGAAATCGCGGGCGATTACAAGCCCAAGCCCGGCGTGTACCTGGCGGCAGCCGAGGCGTTCAGCCTGCGTCCCGAGCAATGCATGATGGTGGCAGCGCACAGCAACGATCTGCAGGCTGCGGCCGGAACCGGTCTGCATACGGCGCATGTGGCACGGGCCAATGAGTTCGGTCAGGATGCCGGTGAGACGGCACCGACCGTTCCGGTCGACATCGCCGCGGCGTCATTCCAGGACCTGGCAGACAAGCTGGAGGTCTGACAGGCGACTGAAAAACTACCGAGCCCCACTCCTCGCTACGCTTTCAACAGCCCGTCAACCCGCCTCGACCTTCTGGCGCCTGCCGGCCGCAGGCGCCGCCTGGCCCTTGCCCTGCAGTACCGCGAGCAGCGAGCGCACCTCCTCGGACGCCTCGGCCAACAGCACGCGCGCGGATTCTTCATCCAGGCTGCCCTCAGGCGGCTCTGCGTCGCTGCGCGCATGCTCGGGCGGCGGTGCCATGCCGTGCTTGCTCGAACAGCGATCGGACAACATCAGGATCTCGGTGAGCGGATCGGCGACCGGGAATACGCGCAGTTCGTGCTCGTCGACGGCGCGCACGAGACGCTCGACCATGCCGAGGTTCTGCAGCAATGCGGCGCCGATGCCGGGATGCCACTCGTGGACCAGCGCATACAGCTCGCTCCGCTCTGCGGCCATCATCTCCGGGAACTGCGACGCTCGCCACAGCAGGTAGAAGTGCCCGAGATCGTGCACCAGACCCGCGAACAGCGCTTCTTCGGGATCCACCTTCCCATGCCGACGGGCAAGCACGAAGGCCAGGGCCCCGACTTCCATGCTGTGCTCCCATACCTGCCGTGATTCGGCAGCGAAAGGCTCCAACGCCTTGGCCTGAGCGATCTGGGCAATGGCCAGCGATGCCGCCAGGCTGCGGATGGCGTTGTGACCCACCATCAGCACTGCGCTCTTGAGATCGGTGACCGTGTTTCCCGAGGGGTTGACCGCCACGCTGTTTGCCATGGACACCACGCGGGCAGACAGCAACGGTTCGCCGCGCACCGCCTGCGCCACCTCCGCCGAGCTCGCGTCCTGCTTGCTTACCAGCAACCGCACGCGCAACGCAGCGTCCAGGAAAGTCGGAAACTTGAGTTCCTTGCGCGACAAATCCAGGGCGATATCCTGGAAGAATCGATAAGCGAGCGATTTCTCGCCACCGCTGGCTGCGGCGCTCATCGGAATCTGCTCACTGCTGGCGCGGGGCGCATCGACCTATCCTTCGCTGGAACCGGGACTTTTCCGTACCACCCGGAATCGGGACGGGCAGTCGGGACATCAGCCCGGCGAACAGGCACCTTCCATGCCACCGTGACGGGCGGCAGCCATCCAGCGCTCCAGGATCGCTAACAGCTGCTGGCTGAAGGGCTGGTGAGGTAGTCCGTCCATGTCCGCTGCAAGTAGCGCTTGCAGTCGCCATGCATGGCGTTCGCGGTGGGCCATCGGAGCCCGCTCCATTTCGGATTCGAATCGCTACAGTTGACAATTCGTCATCACGCCGCCTGGGCCGGGCCATGCCAGTCGGGTCGTGGCACCCTGCCCCGCCCGCAGAAATGCAACGGGCCGCGTCGGCGGCCCGTTGTCCCTTCATCTGCAGACTTTCTAGGCGTGGCCGTAGCGCCGGCGCACGGCTGGCCGCAGTTCGCGACGCGGGAGGAAGTCGTTGGATAGCTCGCGCGCAGCGTTGGCGACCGCCACCCGGAACGAATAGGGCACGCTGTCGAAAGCATGGTCGAGAACCACCAGCTGATGAATCTCGTTGGCCGACAGGCCACGGGCGAGCAGGTCACGTGCGATGACACGCTGCGGCGGATTTGCCACGGCGTCGCGCATTCTCTTCAGGAGCACATGTTTCATTCTTTCATCGCTCATCTCGACCTCCTGTCGACACATGAAACCTTACGTGATCGACCCTGCCGGCGCCCGCCGCTGTCGAGGCGGTGCCGGCGTCGTAAGGACGGGATCTGCAATGCGGGAGGAGGCAGATTCGACCCCGCACTTGCGCCCGGCGGGGGTCGACCGCCGGGAGAAGGGTGCAATGTCGCTGTGGTTTCTTCGATTCGAAGCGGATTCGAAGCGCCTGCCGCGACAGTCATCCACCAGTTAGATGGCGGCACGCGGCAGGGATTCAACGCGCGCAACAAAAACGCCGGGATCTCTCCCGGCGTCGCGGACGTCAGGCTTGCAATGCCTCAGGCAACGCGCAATCCCGATCCGACGCTGCCGGCACGCAGCGCTTCGATGCGTTCATCCAGCGGCGGGTGGCTCATGAACAGACGCGCCAATCCGCCGGTGGTCTTGCCGGAGATGCCGAATGCCTTGGTCGCCTCCGGCAGGGTCGACGGCTCGTAGTTGGCTTTGAGACGCTGCAGCGCTGCGATCATCTTGTCGCGGCCGGCAAGCTGCGCACCACCTGCGTCGGCACGAAACTCACGTTGTCGGCTGAACCACATGACGATGATCGAGGCCAGCACCGCCAGCACGATCTCGGCGGCGATCGAGGTCACGTAGTAGCCGATGCCGGGCCCCTGCTCGTTCTTGAAGATCACGCGGTCGACGAAGCTGCCGATGACGCGCGCAATGAAGATCACGAACGTGTTCACGACGCCCTGGATCAGCGCCAGGGTGATCATGTCGCCATTGGCCACGTGGCTGACTTCATGAGCGAGAACCGCTTCCGCCTCTTCGCGTGTCATGCCGTTGAGCAGGCCGGTGCTCACCGCCACCAATGCGTTGTTGCGGTTGGCACCGGTGGCGAAAGCGTTGATCTCGGGCGCATCGTAGATGGCAACTTCCGGCATGCCGATCTTGGCTTGCTGAGCTTGTCGACGCACCGTATCCACCAGCCACTGCTCGACTGCGTTGGCGGGCTGGGTGATGACCCGGGCGCGGGTGGACATCTTCGCCATCCACTTTGACAGCATGAGCGAGATGAACGAGCCGCCGAACCCGAACAAGGCGGCAAATACCAATAACGCGCTCAGGTTCAGGCCGTTCTGGGTCAGGATGCGGTCGACCCCCAGAATGCGGGCAGTGATGCTGAGCACCAACACGATTGCCAAGTTGGTGGCCAGGAACAGGAAGACGCGCTTCATAGATCCATTCGCTCCTTGAGCAAAATTAAGTCAAAACAGCGGGTTAGAGCCAAAGCCTGGCTGCGAGTTCCATGCCTTTATCGCCGACGGCGCGAATTCTACAGACCTTCCAGCTGCGTCTGAAGCGTCAGCCACTGCTCCTCCACCTCCTGCAGCCTGGCATTGACCTGAGACTGTTCCAGCAAGGCGGCCTTGAGCGGCTCACGGCTTTCTGGTGCATACAAATTGGGATCGGCCAATCGGCTTTCAATCCCCTGCTTGCGCTGGCTCAACTGCTCCAGCTCCGACTCCAGTGTCCGCAGTGCACGTTCCAGCGGCCGGCGCTGCGCTGCGGCCAGTGTGCGCGCCTGCGCCTCCTGCCGGCGCTGCTCGCGCCGTGACGGCCCCGGCGGCGTCTCGTCCTGCGTCTCCTGCTCCCGCCGGCGCCTGGACAGCCAGTCGCGGTAGTCATCCAGGTCGCCGTCGAAAGGACGGACCACGCCGGCATCAACCAGCATGAGCACGTCCGCGCTCGTGCGCAGCAGGTGGCGATCGTGGGATACCAGCACCATCGCACCTTCGTAATCCTGCAATGCCAGCGCCAGCGCCTCGCGCATTTCGAGGTCGAGGTGGTTGGTCGGTTCGTCAAGCAGCAGCAGATCGGCGCGGCAGGAGAGGGCGCGCGCCAGATTGAGGCGCACCCGCCAGCCGCCGGAGAACTCCGACACCGGGCGCCGGAAGTCGGTGTCGGCAAAGCCGAGCCCGTGCAGCACCTCGGCAACGCGCGCCTTGGCGGAATAGCCGTCGATCTCGCCATAGCGGGCGTGCAGATGGCCGATTGCCTCGCCGTCACCGTCAACCTCTGCGGCTGCCAGTTCGCGCTCGACCCGGCGCAATTCGACGTCGCCGTCGAGGACGAAGTCGATCGCCGAATCGGGCAGGGCGGGCGTCTCCTGGGCGACGCGGGCGATGCGCCAGGAAGCCGGCAGGTCGACGGCGCCCGCTTCGGCGTGCAGTTCGCCGGCGAGCAGCGCGAACAGGCTGGACTTTCCGCTACCGTTGGCGCCGACGACCCCGACCTTCCAGCCGGCATGGAGCTGAACCGAGGCGCCGATGACCAGCGGGCGGCCGACGCGGGCGAAAGTGACTTGACGGAGGG
>JAHCKU010000083.1 GCA_026125625.1 Burkholderiales bacterium
TTTGCGCACCGCATCATAGGCCGCATCCTGGTTCGCCTTCAGCAGCGTCGTATGGACCTTGTAGCCCCGGGTATAGGTGTCCTCCTGATAACGCTCGAACACCGATTGCCGAACCATTTCCGCAAAGTGGTCGGCGCGCGTGGCATAGCCTCCCTGGTCGCGTTGCACCTTAAGTTGCGTGGCCACCGCCTCCTCGTACTGGGCCGGAGTGACGAATTTCAGGTCCCGCATGCGCCGTAAAACGTAATGTTGGCGCTCCTTGGAGCGTTGCAAATTGACGACAGGGTTGTAGCGGGACGGCGCCTTGGGCAGTCCTGCCAGCATGGCCACTTCGGCCAGATTCAAGTCGCCCAGATTCTTTCCGAAATAGACCTGGGCGGCCGACGCGAAGCCGTATGCGCGTTGTCCGAGATAAATCTGGTTGATGTAGATCTCGAGGATTTTGTCCTTGGACAGGCTGTGCTCGATCTTGAAGGCCAACAGCGCCTCGTTGAATTTGCGCGTGAAGGTCTTCTCGCTCGACAGAAAGAAGTTGCGTGCAACCTGCATCGTGATGGTCGAGGCGCCCTGTTGGGCAGAACCTGACGTGAAGTTGTGCAGGGTCGCGCGCAGCACGCCGATGTAGTCGACTCCGCCATGCTCGTAGAAGCGTTCGTCCTCAGCCGCCACGATGGCGCGGCGCAGGTTCTCGGGAACATTCTCGATGCGAACCAGCGCACGCCGCTCTTCCCCGAATTCACCGATGAGGTAGCCATCGGCACTGTATATCCGAAGAGGTACCTTGGGATTGTAGGAAGTGAGAACGTCGAGAGAAGGCAAGGTCGGATACACGATCGCTGCCGCATATCCGACCAATAGCATTCCAGCGACCAGCAATGTTGCGAGGACGAACAGTGGATAGATCCACCAACGCTTGGGCATCAATGTTGCTTTTTGGCGGCGCGTGTGAAAGTGCCGCCCATTATAGGGCGGTCGGCGCCGTCGTAACACAGCCTGTGCATCGATCCGTCCGTAACGCTGCCGATACCATCGTCATCCCAACCAGTCGCTAGCTCGAGTTCCGTCTATGCTCAAGGGAAAACTAGAATTCAACGGCGAGTTTCTGGCCAAGCTGTTCAAGGCGCAGACGCCTCCATTGATCGGTGTGGACATCACGTCCTCGTCCGTGAAGATGGTGGAGCTGAGCGGGACCGGCAAGGGCCAGATGCGCCTGGAACGCTATGCCATCGAGCCATTGCCGAAGGATGCGCTGGTCGATGGCAACATCATGAACCTGGAAGCCGTCGGCGAGGGTGTGCGCCGCGCCTGGAAACGCATGGGCTCGCGCATCAAGAACCTGGCGCTGGCGCTGCCGTCCGCGCAGGTGATCACCAAGAAGATCACCGTCACCGCCGGGTTGCGCGAGGACGAGCTGGAGACCCAGGTCGAAACCGAAGCCAACCAGTACATCCCTTTCGCCCTGGAGGAGGTCAATCTCGACTTCCAGATTCTCGGGCCTGCCGCCAACAGCGGCGACGACGTGGAAGTGCTGATCGCTGCCTCCCGCAAGGAGAAAGTGGAGGACCGCGTCGCCGTGGCCGAGTACGGCGGACTGAAGGCGATCGTGATGGACATCGACTCGTTCGCCTCCCAGACCGCCTTCGAGCTGATGCAGGTGCAGCTTCCGGAGGAAGGCAAGGACCAGGTGATCGCCCTGGTGGACATCGGCGCGTCGATGATGAACATCAATGTGCTGCGAAACAATCAGTCGGTGTACATGCGCGAGCAGCCGTTCGGCGGCAACCAGCTGACGCAGGAAATTCAGCGTCACTTCAATCTGTCTCCGGAAGAGGCCGAAGCCGCCAAGCGTAACGGCGGACTTCCGGATTCCTACGAGGTCGAGGTCCTGCAGCCGTTCCTGGACACGCTCGCGCTCGAGATCACACGCGCGCTGCAGTTCTTCTACAGCTCGACGCAATACAACCAGGTAAACCACATCTTTCTATCGGGAGGATGTGCCACCCTCCAGGGGCTGGACCAGGTCGTTGCCAAGCGCACCGAAGTGAACACGCTGGTCGCGAACCCGTTCGCGAGCATGCAGGTGTCGCCCAAGATCAAGCAGCGGCAGCTGGCGCAGGATTCACCGGCCCTGGTGGTCGCCTGCGGGCTCGCGATGCGGAGGTTCGACGCATGATTCCAATTAACCTACTTCCGCATCGCGCGGAGCGGCGCAAGGCCCAGCGGCGGCAGTTCTTCGTGCTCGTCGCGGGCATGATCGGCATCGGCATGCTGGTCGTGGTGCTGGTGCACGGCGTGCTGGCTCAGCGCATCGAGTCGCAGGAAGCGCGCAACAAGTACCTGGAGACCTCGATCGTCGAGCTGGACCAGCAGATCGACGAGATCAAGAAGCTCAAGGAACAGACGCAGGCCATGCTCGACCGCAAGAAGGTGGTGGAGGCCCTGCAGACCAATCGTACGGAGGCGGTACGGCTGCTGGATCAGATGGTGAGACAGCTCCCCGACGGCCTGTACCTGAAGGCGGTCAAGCAGACCAATGACGTGGTCAACGTCCAGGGCTATGCGACCTCCAACGCACGCGTGTCCACGCTCATGCGCAACTTCGACGCATCTCCCTGGCTGGAGGAGCCGAAGCTGATCGAGATCAAAGCGGCACGCGTCGGCAACGTCAATCTCAACGAGTTCAACCTGAACGTGAAGCTGACGCGGCCGAAAGCCGAGATTGTCGAGCAGAAATCCGATGTGGCGCCGGCGGCGAAGCCGAAGGCGTCGAAGAAGCAAGGCTAGGAGACTTTCCATGACCCTGGACGAGCTAAGACGGCTCAATCCCCGCGAGATCGGAACCTGGCCGGTTCTGCCCAAGGTGGGTGTGCTCCTGCTGCTGATGATTGCGATCCTGTTCGGCGGCTATTGGCTGGACTGGTCGAAGCAGTGGAACAGGCTCACCGCCGCGCGCGGCAAGGAATCGGAGCTGCGCAAGGAGTTCCTGAACAAGAAGGCGCAGGCCATCAACCTCGACGCTTACAGGCAGCAGCTCGAGGACGTGCAGCAATCCTTTGGTGCCCTGCTCAAGCAACTGCCGAACAAGTCCGAGATGGAAGCCTTGCTTTCGGACATCAACCAGGCCGGCCTCGGCCGCGGCCTGCAGTTCGAGCTGTTCAAGCCGGCCAGCCAGGAAATCATGACCGAGTTCTACGCCGAGCAGCCGATCGCGGTGAAGCTCACCGGCACCTACCACGACGTCGGTGCGTTTGCCAGCGACGTCTCGCAGCTCTCGCGCATCGTGACGCTCGACAACGTCGCACTGTCGCTGGACAAGGAAGGGCGGCTGATCATGGATGCGACCGCGCGCACGTTCCGCTACCTCGACGAGGAGGAAGTCGCGGCGCAGAAGAGGGCTGCCCGCGACAGCAAGGAAAAGGGCGGCAAGGGCAAGAACAAGGTGGCGAATAAGGGTGGCAAGAAATGAAACCGATCATGCATTGCGCGCTGCTGACCTGCGCCCTGCTTGCTGGATGCATGGGCGGTGAGCACCAGGATCTGCGCGAGTTCGTCGACAACGCCGGAAAGGGCATGCGGGGCAAGATCGACAAGCTCCCGGAGATGGTCGCCTATGAACCGATGACCTACGAGGCCTTCGATCTGCCGGATCCGTTCACACCGAGAAAGATCCAGCCCGAGAAAGGCACCGGCGGCGGACCCTCCCCGGATATGACGCGCCGCAAGGAAGCGCTGGAAGCCTACCCGCTGGAGAGTCTCGCCATGGTCGGCACCCTGGAGCGCGGAAAAGGACGCTGGGCGCTGATCAAGACGCCCGACAACAACCTGTACCGCGTGAGTACGGGTAACTACATGGGACAGAACTTCGGTGCGGTAGCCATGATCACCGATAGCTCGCTGACCCTCAAGGAACTGATTCAAGACACGAACGGTAGCTGGAGCGAGCGCACCAGCACCCTCCAGCTGCTCGACGAAGAGGAGAAGAAATGATCCGACTGCCGCATTTTCTCGCGGGTGCCCTCGCCGTGGGCATCTGTGCCGCACTGCCCGCCGCCGTCCCGACGGCGTCGGCAGCGATGGAAACACCCGCTGCGCAGCTCGGCAACGAGAATGCGCTGCAGGCGCTGGACGTCAGCTCCAACGGGGGCAAGGTCATGGTCAAGATGAAGCTCAAGGAGCCGCTTGCCGCTGCTCCGGCGACCTTCGCCCTGAACAATCCTCCGCGCATCGCCTTCGACTTGCCGAACACGGTGAACGCGCTGGGTACCAGCAGCCAGGAGTTCAAGGAAGGCGAGCTGCGCAGCGTGCGTGTCGGCCAGTCCTCCGGGCGTACCCGCGTGGTGCTGAATCTCGAGCGTTCGGCGCGTTACGACACCGCCCTGGACGGACAGAACCTGCTGGTCACGTTGCAGGCCGCCACGGCCAGCGAGCCGGTCAAGTTTGCCGACGCCAAGCCACTGAAGCAGGGACACAGCGTGCGCGCCATCGACTTCAAGCGCGGTCGCAACGGCGAGGGTCAGGTGATCATCGACCTGTCCGATTCCGGCACCGGCATCGACCTGCGCCAGACCGGCAAGACCATCGTGGTCGATCTGCTGCAGACACAGGTACCGGTTTCCCTCGAGCGTCGCTTCGACGTCAACGATTTCGGTACGCCGGTCGACTTCATGGAAGTTACCTCTCAAGGCCAGAACGCGCGCCTGACCATCAGCGCGAAAGGCCGTTGGGAGCAGTCCGCATATCAGACCGACAATCGCTTCGTGGTCGAGGTCAAGCCGTACGTGGAGCGGCAATCGGTGAAGCCGAAGACCAGCTACAACGGCGAGAAGCTGTCGCTGAACTTCCAGAACGTGGACGTACGCGCCGTGCTGCAGGTGATCGCAGATTTCACCGGCTTGAACATCGTCACCAGTGACACCGTCGCCGGCAGCCTCACCCTGCGTCTGAAGGACGTGCCCTGGGATCAGGCCCTGGACATCATCCTGCAGGCCAAGGGTCTGGACATGCGCAAGTCCGGTAACGTGGTGTGGATCGCGCCGCGCGACGAGCTGGCCACCAAGGAGAAGCTGGCGCTCGAGGCGCAGCAGCAGCTCCAGGAGCTGGAGCCGCTGCGTACCGAGAGCTTCCAGCTCAATTACCAGAAGGCCGAGGCGTTCCAGAAGATTCTCACCGACGGCCAGCAGAAGATCCTGTCCAAGCGCGGCAGCGCCGTGATCGACCCGCGTACCAACACGCTGTTCATCAACGACGTACCGGGCAAGCTGGAGGAAATCCGCGCCCTGCTCAAGCAGATCGACCTCCCCTCGCGGCAGGTGCTGATCGAATCGCGCATCGTCGAGGCCTCGGATACGTTCAGCAAGAACCTGGGTGCGCGTCTGGGATTCGTGGATCTGTCGGGGTTCAGGGGCGGTGTGCCCGGCATCGGCGGCGGCAACGGCGTACGCGCCTATCTCGGCGGCAATGCGCGCAGCACCGGCGTGATCACCACCCAGGCCGAGGACTACCCCCAGAGCTTCTTCCCCGATGCGTTCAGCGTGAACCTCCCGGCCGACCCCATCAACGGCCGTACGCCGGGACAGTTCTCGGTGACGCTGCTCAATTCCGGACTGACCCGCTTCGTCAATCTGGAGATCTCGGCCCTGCAGGCCGACGGCAAGGGCAAGATCATCTCCAGCCCGCGCGTGGTGACGGCGGACAACGTCGAAGCGATCATCGAGCAGGGTACGGAAATCCCGTACCAGCAGGCGACCAGCAGCGGCGCGACCAGCGTGTCGTTCCGCAAGGCGACCTTGAGCCTGAAGGTCAAGCCGCAGATCACGCCCGACGACAACGTGATCATGAAGCTGGAAGTGCACAAGGACAGCGTCGGCCAGAACACCATCGCCGGCCCTTCCATCGACACCAAGCAGGTCAATACCGAGGTGCTGGTGGAGAACGGTGGTACGGTCAGCATCGGTGGCATCTTCACTCAGGACGAGGCCAAGGAGGTGACCAAGGTCCCGCTGCTGGGCGACGTGCCGATGGTGGGCGCGCTGTTCAAGAACGAAGTCAATCGCAACGATCGCCGCGAGCTGCTGATCTTCGTCACACCCAAGATCCTGCGTGACAACCTGACTGTCCGCTAGCGGCCGGTCCACATCATGCCGAGAAGGGCGCCCCGTGGGGCGCCCTTCTTTTTCTTCGATCGCCGGATCGAGACCGGCGGCATGCGGCGCCCCGGCCGGCCGCGATAGAATCGCCTGCATGCAATCCCTGGAATCGGAAACCGGCGCCGCCGTCCCGGCGGCAATGCCGGAGAACATCTTTCTCGTGGGCATGATGGGAGCCGGCAAGACTTCCGTCGGCAGAGCCCTGGCGCGCGATCTGGGCAAGGCGTTCTTCGACTCCGATCACGTCATCGAAGCGCGCACCGGGGTGAAGATCCCGATCATCTTCGAACTGGAAGGGGAGGCGGGCTTTCGCGCACGTGAGGCCAGCGTCATCGACGAACTGACGTCCATGCAGGGCGTGGTGGTGGCCACCGGCGGGGGTGCGGTGCTGAGCGAGGCGAACCGACAGGCGCTGCGCGCGCGTGGCACGGTCGTCTACCTGCGTGCATCGGTCCACGAATTGTGGCATCGCACGAAGCACGATCGTAATCGCCCGCTGCTGCAGACGGCCGATCCGCTGGCACGGCTGACCGAGCTGCACGCACAGCGCGATGCCCTGTACCGCGCCACTGCGCACGTGGTGATGGATACCGGCAGCCAGAGCCTGCGCACGCTGGTGACGCGTCTGCGTCAGCGTCTGGCCGACGCCGACGCTGGCGGCATCGCCGGGCATGCGGCCGGCGCGCAGCCTGGCGCTCAGGAGAACTGAATGCAAACCGTGGAAGTGCAACTGGGTGCACGCAGCTACCCGATCCACATCGGCGAAGGTCTGCTGGATCGTGGTGATCTGCTGCTGCCGCATCTGGCGCAGCCGCGCGTGGCCATCGTCACCAATGAAGTCGTCGGCCGGATCTACCTGCAACGTCTGCAGGATGCGTTGACCCGGGCGGGCGTCTCGCATCTTGCGATCACGTTGCCCGATGGCGAGGCGCACAAGAACTGGAACAGCCTCTCGCTCATCCTCGATACGCTGCTGGCCAACCGCTGCGAGCGCAAGATCACGCTCATCGCCCTGGGCGGCGGGGTGATCGGCGATCTGACCGGCTTCGCGGCCGCCATCTATCTGCGCGGCGTGGCGTTCGTGCAGATACCGACCACCTTGCTCGCGCAGGTCGATTCGTCGGTCGGCGGCAAGACCGGGATCAACCACCCGCTGGGCAAGAACATGATCGGCGCCTTCCACCAGCCCAGGCTGGTGCTCGCCGATACCTCGGTGCTGCGCACCCTTGCGCCGCGCGAGCTGTCCGCCGGAATCGCAGAAGTGGTCAAGCATGGCCTGATCCTGGATGCCGCGTTCTTCGGCTGGCTGGAGGCCAACATGGAACGGCTGGTGGCCGGCGACCAGGAAGCGCTCACGCACGCGGTGCAGCGCTCGTGCGAGATCAAGGCCGAGGTGGTGGCCGGTGATGAGCGCGAGAGCGCTGCGCGCGCGCTACTCAATCTCGGCCACACCTTCGGCCACGCCATCGAAGCGGGATTGTCGTACGGCACCTGGCTGCACGGAGAGGCGGTTGCGGCGGGAATGGTGCTGGCCGCACGGCTGTCGCAACGCATGGGCCTGCTTTCCAGCCAGGACGTGCAGCGCACGGTGGGGCTGCTGGAACGCGCTCATCTGCCGGTTCGTCACCCGCCCCTGGGTGTCGAGCGCTACCTCGATCTGATGGGTCTGGACAAGAAGGTGGAAGGCGGAAAGCTGCGGCTGGTCCTGCTGCAGCGGATCGGGGCTGCCTTCGTCACTGCGGATTTTCTCCAGGACGCCCTGCGCGAAGTGCTGGCCAGCGAGCCGGTGCACGCCTGATCCGGTGCACCGCACCGCCCGACCCGACACCGTCCCAGGTGAAAGAATGTTGCACTGCTTATAAGTTATTGAAGCAGGGGGGGACTGGATGTAGACTAAACCGTCTGTGCCCCGAACAGACGCGGCCCCGGCGGCATCCAGCCCCCGGGGCCGCTGGCCCTGTGGGGTAGCTTTCCATCGGTCTTAGCTGCCCCGCCTCCGTCATCGCCGGCGGCGCAGAGGAGGAAAACAACATGACGGACGCCAGTCTGCCGCGCCGTGCTGCTGCCATGCAGGCTCAGCCTGCTCATGGTCTGCCCCCCCGCCAAGGGCTGTACGATCCGGCCAACGAGCATGACGCCTGCGGCGTCGGTTTCGTGGCCCACATCAAGGGCCGGCCGTCGCATGACATCGTGCAGCACGGGTTGTTGATCCTCAGGAACCTCACCCATCGCGGGGCCGTGGGGGCCGATCCGCTCGCCGGAGACGGCGCCGGCATCCTGCTGCAGATTCCCGACCGCTTTTTCCGCGAGGAGATGGCGAAGCAGGGCATCAGTTTGCCGCCGGCCGGGGCGTACGGCGTGGGCATGGTGTTTCTGCCGCAGGAACCGGCCTCCCGCCTGGCATGCGAGTACGAGGTCGAGCGCGCGATCAAGGACGGCGGGCAGATCGTGCTCGGCTGGCGCGACGTGCCGCGCGACAACACCGGTCTGGGTGAATCGGTCAAGGCCATCGAGCCGGTCATCCGTCAGGTGTTCATCGGCCGCGGTGCGGACGTGACCGTGACCGATTCGCTCGAACGCAAGCTCTACGTCATCCGCAAGGCAGCCGGCCATGCCATCCAGGCGCTGCGGCTCGCGCATGGCAAGGAGTTCTACGTCCCTTCGATGTCCGCGCGCACCATCGTGTACAAGGGCATGCTGCTCGCCGGTCAGGTCGGCACCTACTACCAGGATCTGCAGGATCCACGTTTCGTCTCCGCCCTGGCGCTGGTGCACCAGCGCTTCTCCACCAACACGTTCCCGACCTGGGATCTGGCGCATCCGTTCCGCTTCATCGCGCACAACGGCGAGATCAACACCCTGCGCGGCAACGTGAACTGGATCCGCGCGCGCCAGGGCGCCATCTCCAGCCCGGTGCTGGGAGAGGACCTGGAAAAGCTCTGGCCCCTGATCTACGACGGGCAGTCGGACTCGGCGTCGTTCGACAACGCGCTCGAGCTGCTGGTGATGAGCGGCTATTCGCTGGCGCACGCCATGATGATGCTCATCCCGGAAGCATGGGAAGGCCATACCCTGATGGACGCCAGCCGCCGCGCGTTCTACGAGTATCACGCGGCGATGATGGAGCCGTGGGACGGACCGGCGGCGATGGCGTTCACCGACGGCCGGCAGATCGGCGCCACCCTGGATCGGAACGGTCTGCGCCCGGCACGCTATATCGTCACCGACGACGATCTGGTGGTGATGGCGTCCGAGACCGGCGTGCTGCCGATCGCGGAAGACCGCATCGTGAAGAAGTGGCGGCTGCAGCCCGGCAAGATGTTCCTGGTCGACCTCGAGTCCGGCCGCATCATCGACGACAAGGAGCTCAAGGACGCGCTCGCCTCGGGCAAGCCCTATCGTGAGTGGATCGATCGCATCCGCATCAAGCTCGACGACCTGTCCAAGCCGGAGGAGCAGCGCCCGGCTGCACGCGAGAACCTGCTCGATCGCCAGCAGGCCTTCGGCTACACGCAGGAAGACATCAAGTTCATTCTCA
>JAHCKU010000084.1 GCA_026125625.1 Burkholderiales bacterium
CTGCTCGCGCTGGTCGGCCTCGCCGGACAGGGTCGCAAGTATCCGCACGAGATGTCCGGCGGCCAGCAGCAGCGCGTCGCGCTCGCGCGTGCACTCGCTCCCAAGCCCAGCCTGCTGCTGCTCGACGAGCCCTTCTCCAACCTCGACGTCGAATTGCGCGAACGCCTGGCCGGGGAAGTACGCGATCTGCTCAAGGCGCAGGGAATGACCGCCATCGTGGTGACGCACGATCAGCACGAGGCTTTCGCCATGGCCGATCGAATCGGCGTCATGCACGAAGGTCGCATTCTGCAGTGGGACACGGCCTACAATCTGTACCATCGTCCCGCCCACCGTTTCGTCGCCGACTTCGTGGGCCAGGGTGCTTTCGTTCCAGCTCACATCAGCCGGGCCGGTCTGGTGGAGCTGGAGCTGGGGGTGCTGAGCGGGCGCCCGCGCTACGTGGGCGAGCCCAGTGACGGCATGAAGTCGCAACCGCTCGAAGTCCTGCTACGCCCGGATGACGTGGTGCACGACGACGCCAGCCCGGTCCGGGCGCAAGTGCTGAGCAAGGCATTTCGCGGCGCCTACATCCTGTATACCTTGCGCCTGCCGAGCGGCGTGCGCGTGCTGTCGCTGGTGCCGAGCCACCACGACCACGCCGTGGGCGAGGCGATCGGCGTGCGTCTGGCTGCCGACGATGTGGTGGTGTTCCCGCGTACACACTGAGCCGATCAACCGGCCCGACCGCTTCCTCCCGGCAGCATGCGCTGGAATACGCCATCGCGATCGATCAGCAGATGCTTCAATGCCGCTGCGATGTGGATCATCACCAGGACCAGCAGCACGTAGGACAGCAGCTGATGCACCTGTTGCAGGCCGTCTCGAAGCTGCACGTTCTCGGCGAAGAAGGGACCGATCTGCACACCAAAATACTTCACACCGTACTTCGTGAAGTTGGAGGCAAGGAAACCGACCCCAGGCATCGCCAGCAGGCAGGCATACAACAGCGCATGGGTGAGCCTGGCAGCGGTCGCCTCCCAGGCCGGCATGGTCACCGGCAACGCAGGCGGGGTGTGGGTGGCTCGCCATAGCAGACGCAGCAGCACCAGCACGCCGATGGTGGTGCCGATCGACTTGTGCAGGTTGAACCAGTAAGCGCGCTCCGGCGTGCCCTTGGGTATGTCGGTCATGTACCAGGCAATGGCGAACATCGCCAGTACTCCGATCGCGATCACCCAATGCAATAGTATCGCCGTGCCGGTATAGCCTCCGGCCTGGTTGATTTTTGCCATCTTGTAGCAAACCTCCCGTTGTACGGCCGGCTATCCTACCCGACCGTATCCTTCGATAGCTTGATAGTTAGTATGTGTTTCCCAACTGCTTGGAGTCTGCGTTCACTGCAGGGTTCGCTTCGCAACCGGCGAACGGGCTGCGCAGCGTCGATCTTCCGCAAAAAAATCGGCAGGAAACGAAAAAGCAGCCGTTGCGGCTGCTTTTTCGTTGCAGGTACGCACTGGTCAGAAGGCGTAGCTGGCGGTCACGCCTGCCAGGAAGTTGCGGCCGGCAGCCGGGAAATAGAACCGGCTGTTGCCATCGTTGACCGCCACGGCAGAGATATAGTCCTTGTCGAACAGATTGTCGATGCGCACGTACTCGGTAAGACGCCATCGGCCAGGTCGCTGCTCGAGGCCTGCGCGAACGCTCCAGGTCGTGAAAGCATCGGCGCTCGCGCTGTTGATATCGTTGACATACATCTTGCCCTGCGCACGAAACTCCAGCGCGGTGATCAAGCCCAGCGGCGCGTAATTCCAGGCCACTTCCGCGTACGCATTGTACGGGGCAACCGCGGGGATCTTGTTGCCTGCGTCGACCACGCCGGTGGGCGTGGTGCAGGGCACGCTGATGCAGGTATTGAAGCTGTCCTTGAACTTGGCGTCCAGATACGTCAACGCCACGTAGGTCGACAGGCCGCGGCCGAATCTGGAATCAAGCGAAAGTTCGACGCCGTTGCGTCGTGTATCACCGGCATTCTGGAAGCTCTGCCGCCCACCCACGTTCGACGCCACCACGATTTCGTCCTGGGTGTCGATATGGAACAGCGCCACCTCCATGCGCGTATCGTTGCCGAGCATCAACTTGGCACCGATCTCGTAGTGGTTGCTGCGGCTCGGCTTCAGCCTCAGGTTCGGGCCGGCGGCATTGGGATCGGCCTGATAGGTCAGCTCGATGAAAGTCGGCGTCTCGAAGCTGCGCCCGACGTTGGCGTACAGGTTGATCGCGGGGGTAAGCCGGTACAGCAAGCCCGCTACCGGTGTATAGGCCGAGTATTCGACGCTGCCGCTGTCGTCGGGGTTGAAATTGGAAGCCGTGATGGCCGTGGTCGAACCGCTGCAAGTGCCCGGTGTGGCACCAGGTGCCGTGACCAGACTGGTGGTACAGATGAAGTTGTCCTGTGAATCGAACTTCACTTTCGTATAGCGCAGACCAGCGCTGGCGCTCAGTCGCTCCGTGGCACGCCATTCCCCCTGTGTGTAGAGCCCCCAGCTCTTGACGGAATTCTTCTCGTCTCGCTTGAGCGCGCCCTTGACTCCGCGTGCGCTCGGAGAGGCGATGGCTCCGGTGAAATTGAGATAGCCGGTGCGGTCTTCGCTGGCGTTGTCGTAGTCGGTGCCGACGGTGAAGGTGAGAGGATCGGTGATGTGCGACCAGCGCAGGCCCACGCCGCTGAAATCGCGATCGAGCACGGTCACCCCACCCG
Source organism: Burkholderiales bacterium (assembly GCA_026125625.1). GTDB lineage: Bacteria > Pseudomonadota > Gammaproteobacteria > Burkholderiales > SHXO01 > SHXO01. Next base: position 2,741 of record JAHCKU010000084.1, read on the forward strand.
ACTGGCGGATGCTGTTCTGGGTACCGGGAGCGATCGCCAGATAGCCTGCGTTGTCGCGGTTGCCGGCATAGGCCATGAAGCGCAGCACATCCCGTTCGGTGACATTGGTCTCCAGCACCGCACCGGTCTGCAGGTTGTCGAGATTGCGGCGGGTGTTGAATGTGGTTGCCTCGGCGATCGACTGGCGCGGATTCTCCTTCATTTGCTCCGCGGTCAATCCCAGCGGATCCTCGTTGTTCGGCTGATTCAGGTAATTGACCAGCACCGTGACACGCGTGTCCGGCGCAATGCTCAGGCGCAGCTTCGCGTTGAACTGGTCCTTCTCTGCATGACTGTGATCTCGATAGCCGTTGGTGGAGTAGCGGCTCAGGCTGGCGATGCCATTCACCGAACCACTGTCCGCCCCGTACTTCAGACCCCCTTTCCAGGTCCCGTAGCTGCCCGCCATTCCCTGCACAGTCAAGGTCGGATCTTCCGGTCCGTCCTCGGTGAAGACCTGGACTACACCGCCGGAGTGGTTGCCGTACAACGCGGAGAATGGTCCACGCAGCACTTCGATGCGCTGCGCCGAGGACAGATCGAACATGCCTGGACCGCCCTGTCCGTCCGGGGTTCCGGCAGGGATGCCGTCGGCAAGCAGCTTGATGCCGCGCGTGCCGAACTGCGAGCGTGCACCGAATCCGCGCACGATGATCTGCTGCTCCTGGGCATAGCTCTCGCGGCCCTGGACCACGGTTCCCGGAACACGGTTGAGCTGCTCGGAAATGTTCACTTCGATGCGGGCCGTTTCCTGAATCTGCTGCTGATCGAGGCTATTGATGGCAGCAGGAACGTCGAAGCTGCGCTGCTCGATACGCGTGGCGGTGACGACCACCGGGGAGGCGTCCGCGGATTGCGACGATGCACTATCGTCCTGCGCATGACCAGGCAAAGACATGAGGGTCAATGCCAGCGGCGAAAGCGAGAATACGCAAGCCGATTTGAATGTTTTCTTCTTCATGATGAACGGATACTCCCGTACGCGTGGTCGTTGAGTCAAGTGCAGGGCCGGGCAACGGTGCCCGACAAAAAAAAGGCTGCCTGACGGCAGCCCTCAATGGTGCACAACTAATCAGCGATTGTAGATGTACATCGTCACTTCGAAGCCGAAACGCATTTCGGTGAATTCGGGCTTGGTCCACATGTTCGCTACTCCTGACTCGGTTGGGGGAACAGATCGAACTGCACTGATTCAGGGATCATTGTTCCTGCTGGTGCTATCCGTATCCAGCGCAAATGACTGAGCGATGCCTAATGATTTTCATGATTTTCAACGCGACGATTATTGCATCGCAACAATTCAGGGCTCGAGGAGGCCGGCGCGAATCGCGATGATCGCCAGCTCCGCCGAGTTGGAAGCGCCCAGCTTCTGCTTGATGTTGTAGAGATGGGTACCCACGGTGCGAGGGCTCAGGGACAGGATGTCCGCGATCTCCTGCACCGATTGCCCTTTGGCAAGTGCCAGAAAAACCTTGAACTCCTTCTCGCTGAGCATCTCGACCGGGCTCTTCTGCCCACCCAGCTGCTGCACTGCCAGCTGGTGGGCGATGCCCGGCTCCAGGTAAGTCCTGCCCTGGCTTACCTGGCGAATGGCCTGAATGAGCTCGTCGGCAGCGCTGCGCTTGGTCAGGTATCCCACCGCACCGGCCTTGAGCACCCGGCGTGCATGCATGGCGTCTTCGTGGGCAGACAAGACCAGGATCTTGGTCTGGGACTCACGGGCCAGGATGCGTCCGATCGCCTCCAGCCCGCCAATGCCAGGCATGGAGATATCCATCACCACTACGTCGGGGCGTAGCTCGCTGAAGATGCGTACGGCTTCCTCACCGCTGCTCGCCTCGCCCGTCACACGGATATCCGAAGTTCCCTCCAGCAACAGGCGAAAACCCATGCGCACGACCGCGTGATCATCGACGAGCATCACGCTGGTAACGTTGACCGCCGAATCACTCATGACGCTCAGACGGTGGCGGCAACCGGATGCAGCGGAATCGATGCCGACACGATCACCCCTTCGCCCGGTCGCCCTTCGATGGAAAACATGCCGTTCAGGCCCTCCACGCGCTCGCGCATTCCCATCAACCCGAAACGTGCGCTATCCACCGCATTGCGCTCTCCCAGACCCTTCCCGTCGTCGCGCACGGAAACCTCGAGCCGGTCGTCGATGCGGCTGACGCGAATATCCGCGTGCCTGGCTGCAGCATGACGCACGACGTTGGTCACGCATTCCTGCACCAGCCGATAGACGGTGATGTTGACCGTCTCGCCCAGATTGTCCAGATCTCCTTCCAGCTCCATGTGCACCGCGATCTCGGGATAGCGCTCGCGCCAGGTATCGCTCAGCTCTTCCAGCGCCTCGCGCAATCCGAGATTGTCCAGCGCGCTTGGACGCAGCTGGCGGATGATGCCATGTACGACATCGTAGAGGTGTCCACCGACCTGCACGATGGTCTGCGCGCTGCGATGCACATCGGGCATGTCGTTTCTGGTTCGATTGGCGATGGCAGCGCCAAAGGTACGGATCGCGGTCACGCATTGTCCGAGCTCGTCGTGCAGCTCGCGTGCGATGGAACGACGCTCCTCCTCCAGCCTGGTCTGTATCAGGCGCGTCAGGCGCCGGTTCTGCTCCAGATCGGCCTCCACCTGCTGGGCGCGCTTTTGCGCCGTAATGTCGCGCATGCTCACGATCTCGCCGATCACCCGGTCGCTGGCCGGATCGACCAGCGGCGCGGCCGACAGCAGCACGTCGATCTGCGCGCCGTCGTATGCCAGTCTGCGCGTTTCCAGGTTCTCGATCATGCGCCGGTCGCGGATCGCAGTGAGGTTGGCTTCCACCTCCAGCTCGGCGCCGGGCGGTGTCAGCAGGGTTGCACTGCGGCCCACGATCTCCTCCGCCGGATAGCCGAACAGGCGCTCGGCAGCTGGATTCCAGAACGAAATGTTGCCGTATAGATCATGAATGATGATGGCATCACTCGACTGCTGCGCCACCAGCGCCAGGCGCTGATTCTCGGCATGACTTTTCTCGAGGGCATCGGCCATGCCGTTGAAGGTACGGCCAATGGCATCGAACTCGTGCAGAGTGAACGGCGGCAGGCGTGTGTGGAACTGCCCGCGCTGCATCTGCGACAGGCCGGCGAGAATCTTTCTCGTCGGCTTGAGTGATCGACCTACCAGCAGAAACACCGCCAGATTCGCCATGACCAGCAAACCGGCCAGCAGCCATAACAGCTGAAGCAGATCGTCCCAGGCGTCGAGCACGGCACGTGTATCGTCGGGCGTCACGATCACGCGCCCTTCGCCGGTCTGCAGCGACATCTCCTGCAGTTGCGGCGAGACCATGTGGTAGAACCACCGCGGCGCGTGGCGGCCAGCCTTGTACACGGATGGAGGCGATTGATACAGCAGGGTGTCGTCGTCGGCGAAGAGCTTGATGTCGTGCGCACGCACGCGACCGAGGTTCTGCAGGAAGCTGGTGAGAACCTCGTTGGCCTGCTCGTCGTCGGTTGCCTGGTGAGCAACGTCGAGGACACCGGCGAGCAGCTGCAGCGTGATCTTCCCGCCCGCTTCCATTTCCTCACGAATGGAGCGACGCATGTCGCTGACGATGATATGCGCCGTCACCAGCGTGAACAGCACGATCAGCGTGGTGATGATCAGGTTGATGCGCATGCGCAGGCTCATGCCGAACCTCCTTCGATCAGCACCTTCACATCCCCGGTTGCGCGTACCAGCGCATCGACCATTGCCGGATGCATGGCCGAGTGCCCGGCTTCCTCCACCATGCGCAACTGAGATCCTGGCCAGCGTCGATGCAGCATATGAGCGGTTACAGGCGGACAGACGAGGTCACGGCGCCCCTGCACGATGATAGCGGGGATCCCCCGCAGCTGTGGCGTGCCGCCCAGCAATGCATCCGCGGCGAGAAAGCAGTGGTTGACCAGGTAATGCAGCTGGATGCGTACACGCGCCAGCGTCCCCGCTGCGCCGCCACCCGTTGCGCCGCCCGGGGGCGCAGGCGTCTCACCGATCGCCATCACCGCGCTCTCATAGGCGCTCCAGCGCTCGGCGGCAGATTGCGCAACCCGCTCGTCCGCGCTCGTCACCAGCGCATGATAGCGAGCGAGCAATGCAGCCGGCGACACCTCGTCGTCGCTCCCGCTCAGACGGCTCCATGCCTCCGGCACGAATGCACGCAATCCCTCGAGATACCAGGCCACTTCCTCGCGCGAGGCGAGGAATACACCGCGCAGCACCATGGCACGAACCCGTTGCGGATGCTGCTGGGCGTAGGCCAGGGCCAGCGTGCTGCCCCAGGAGCCGCCGAACAGCACCCAGCGCTCGATCTGCAGCTCATGACGCAGCCGCTCGATGTCGTCGATCAGATCCTGCGTGGTGTTGCCTGCGGTCCCACCGGCGGGTGTGGATTGACCGCAGCCGCGCTGATCGAACAGCACGATGCGGTAGAACTCCGGGTCGAAGAAACGGCGATGGTTCGGATTGATGCTGCTGCCGGGACCACCGTGCAGGAACAGCACCGGGCAACCGTGCGATGCTCCGCAGGCTTCCACATAGATGCGGTGATCGGAAGAAAGCTGGAGATGCGCGCGGTACGCGCACTCCAGCGGCGGAAACAAGGAGCGCGGGCTGGACATGGCACGCATTCCCAGGGGCCGGAGTGTCCGGCCCTCAGGATTCCTTGAGCTTGAACACGATCGGCAGCTTGACGGTGAAGTTCTTTCCGCGCAGATCGCGTGGCACCGGTGGCAGCACCTCCTGCACCATCTCGACCGCACGCTGATCCAGCACCGCATGTCCGCTGCTGCCGGCAACCGAGACGCGTTTGAGCTTTCCGCTCAGGTCAAACTCCACAGATACCTGCGTGGCGCCTTCCCACTTGCGCTCACGCGCCAGCCTGGGATAGGCGCGATCGCCGCGCTCCTTGACCAGCTTGCCTACGCGCGACTGGATCTCCATCGCGAATCGATCGAGCGCGCCGCTGTCGGCGTCGTCCGAGGGGCGGGCGGTCATCGGAGGTGTCGGCGCGGCAGTCGTCTTGGTGGGGGGGCCGGGCGTCGCCGGTGCCGTCGGAGCTGCTGACGAAGGCACGGTGCGTTGCGGTGCCTGCGCTGTCGTCGTCGGTCGCGGGGTGGGGGCAGCCACCGCCGGTGCTGTCGGACGCGTCAACTGCGGTTCCGTACGTGGCGCTTGCTGCGCCACCTGCGGCTGCGGCTGCACGGCCTGTGGCGGGGCTTGCGGGCGCGTTGTGTCCGCCTGCAGTTGCGGTCGCGCAACCGGTTCTGCCTGTTGTGCCATCTGCTGCGGCTCCGGCTCCACCTCGAGCCGCGGTTGCTCGCGCGGCAGATTCGCCTGCATCGTTGGCGCGGCAGGCAGCGGGCGCGCATCGGTCCTCGGCAGAGCCAGCGGCTCGGGACGTGCGGGGGCCGGAGCCATGGCGACCACATCCCGCTGTGGCTCGACCTCCGCCTGTGGCGCAGGCGCTACCTGAGGCGGCGCAATGCGTGCTACCGGCGCGGGTGCAACCGGCTGGCTGCGCGCCGTCGGCGCAAGGTCGGGACGAGGTTGCGCCGACGCCGTGGTGCGTGGCTGTATCGGTTGCGGCTCGGCAATCGGCTGCTCCTGCACCGGCCGTGGCTCGACCCGTTGCGGCACCTGCGGCAGCGGTTGCAGCGGACGCGTCTCGGGAACGGGATCGGCGCGCGCCAACGGCGGCAGCGGCACCGGTTGCTGGGGCTGGGCGATCTGCGGCTCGACCTGCGGCAGCGGTGTCGGCAGCGGCGGCGGTTGTGGCTGTGTCGGGCGCGGCTGCTGAGGTTGCACGTTGGGTGTGACCTCCTGCCGTGTCGGCGCTACCGGCTTCCTCTGGGCGACTTTCTTCGGCGGTGCCTTCTTGGGTTCGGGTGGTGGCTCGGGCGGCGGCTTGATTTCTTCAGGCTTTGCCAGTTCCACGGTCAAGATCTTCTCCTCCTGTCGCGGCGTCATCAGGTTCGGCAGAAACAGGAGGGCGGCAACGTGCAGGAGCACGGACAGTCCGAGCGCCCACATCGCGGGGCGATCTCGGTACCACTCGTCGGGGAGATCCAGTGGATCAGTAGCGGTCGCGCTGGACATTATCGAAGCGTAGGAGAAGAGCGCGGCACAAGTAAACCGACCTGTGCGCATCGCGCGCCAATCTCATGAAAATCATGAGTAGCAAATGCTGATTTTTTTGTGGGGCTGCGCAACGCGCTCCCCTGACAATACATTTGAACTCTTCGGCCGCGGGAGGGCACGCGCCCCGGGCAGGCAGGGTTCTCCGCAATCGCCGCATCACGGGCGGAGGCGAACGAAATGGCGTAATGATAACCGTTATTATTGGAGAAGACTATGTGGACCAAGCCTGAATTCACCGAAATGCGTTTCGGCTTCGAAGTGACGATGTACATCTACAATCGTTGATTCAGTCGCCGAATCGACAAAAGCCCCGCCAGGGGCTTTTGTTTTTAGCGCACGACGAGGTCGGGGAAGAGCATGCGAATACGGGTTCTGGGCGCGGCGGCAGGGGGCGGCTTTCCGCAGTGGAACTGCAACTGCCGCAACTGCGATGGCGTGCGCAAGGGAAACATCAAGGCACGGCCACGCACCCAGTCATCCATCTGCGTGTCGTCCGATGGCATCAATTGGGTGTTGTTCAACGCTTCGCCGGACATTCTCGCCCAGATCAAGACTTTTCCTCCCCTTCAGCCGGGCCGCGGAGTTCGCGACACCGGGATTCACGCCATCGTACTGGTCGACGGTCAGATCGACCATACCACGGGACTGCTCATGCTGCGCGAAGGCAGACCGTTGGAGATCTGGTGCACCGATATGGTTCACGAGGATCTGACGACCGGCAATCCGCT
>JAHCKU010000085.1 GCA_026125625.1 Burkholderiales bacterium
TCGGCTGCACGCCCGGCTTGTACCAGATCAGCACCTGCCTGGCATCGGCCTCGAAGCTATGGGCGATGCGGCGCGCTGCCAGGTACTGCAGCGGAGAAGCAACGAAGTAGAGCGCGACGGCCGATACGGGCACGTGATCAGGCGGACAAAGACGTGGGCGCGATTCTACTGCCTGCCGCGCCGGCAGGACATCGGCAACGGCCCTGGTCGCGTCGGCGCCGGTGTCCGCCAAGGGGGAAGCCCAGAGCGGTTCCAGTAGAATGCACGACGTGATCGTCCTATTGCGCCTGCTCGCGCGCCTGCCTCTGGGTTTTTTTCACGCGCTGGGTGCGGCAGGCGGGCGACTGGCCTACGCCTTGTCGCCACGCTTCTCCCGGCGCATGCGCACCAACCTGCAGGCGAGCGGCCTGTGCGCGGACCAGACCGCTTTCGAGCGCATCCTGCGCGCCAATATCGTGGAGACCGGTAAACAGGCGCTCGAGTACATCCCGTTGTGGTTCCGCTCCGAGCAGGACGCTGCTGCGCTGGTGCGCTCCTGCCGCGGCGAGCAGGCCGTGCTGGATGCATACCGGGAAGGTCGCGGCGTCATCCTGCTCACCCCGCACCTGGGCTGCTTCGAGGTGGCTGCCTTGTACGCTGCGCGCCATTTTCCGATCACCGTGCTGTATCGCCCGCCGCGCGTTGCCTGGCTCGAACATCTCATCGTCGCTGGCCGCGGGCGTGGAAACGTCAAGCTGGCGGCGGCCAACATGAAAGGCGTGCGCGCGCTGTTCCGGGCGCTCAAGAACGGACAGGCGATCGGCGTGCTGCCGGATCAGGTGCCGCGCTACGGTGAAGGCTTGTGGGTGGATTTCTTCGGCCGGCCGGCCTATACCATGACCCTCATCAGCCGCCTATACGAGGTGGTGCAACCGGCGGTGTTCGTGGCCGTCGCGCTGCGGCGCCCGCGCGCGGATGGTTTCGACATCGAGGTGGAGCGTGTCGAGGGCGATCTGTCCGGCCGGGAGGGTGTGCGCCGCATGAACGCCGCCATCGAACGCGCGATCACGCGCTGCCCGCAGCAGTATCTGTGGGCGTACTCGCGCCACAAGCGCCCGCCTGGGGCGCCGCCTGCGCCGGGGGAAGAATCGCACTGAGGCGGCGCTGAGCGAGTCTTGCAGGATCGAACCGCCGGGCAGCACGCCACCCGGGTTCCGCTCACACGCTGAGCGCTGTGCGTGCCCGGGCATCGTCCGGCACGTCCTCGGCCAGACGTTCCACCCATTCCCCGACCCTGGCCAGCGCCAGCTCCAGCCGGGTGGACCAGACGTGACCGCAATTGAGGCGGATGAAATTGTCATAGCGGCCGGTCGAGGAGAACAGCGGTCCGGGCGCCAGCGCGATGTGCTGGTCGCGGGCGGCACGGAACAGGGCAACGGCATCCACCTTCGGCGGCAGCTCCACCCACAGCACGAAACCGCCGGCAGGGGCAGTCAGGCGGCAACCGGGCGGAAAATATTCCACCACTGCTTCGGCGGTGCGCTGCACCTGCCGGGCGAAGGCCGCACGCAGCTTGCGCAGATGATGATCGTAGCCGCCATCGACCATGAACTGTGCGATCGCGAGCTGCGGCAGCTCGGGCGTGGCGACGGAAGTGATGAACTTCAGCATCTCCACCCGTTCGCGGAACTTGCCCGGCGCGATCCAGCCGACGCGGAAGCTCGGCGCCAGACTCTTGGTGAACGAGCTGCACAGCAGGACGTTGCCGCCGCGATCCCAGGCCTTGGCCACGAACGGACGCGCACTGCCGAAGTAGGCATCGCCGTAGATGTCGTCCTCGATCAGCGGAATGCCGCGCTGCTCCAGCAGGCGCACCAGGGCTTCCTTCTTGGTGTCCGGCATCAGGCTGCCGAGCGGATTGCTGAAATTGGGGACGAGCATCACCGCCTTCACGCTGCCGGGTACGCGCGTGGCGAGTTCCAGCGCTTCGAGCGAGATGCCTTCGCGCGGATGGGTGGGGATCTCGAGCGCCTTCATACCCAGGCTCTCGATGATCTGCAGCAACGTGAAGTAGGTCGGTGACTCCAGCGCGATGGTGTCACCGGGTCCGGCCACGGCGCGCAGCGCCAGGTTCAGGGCCTCGGTGCAGCCGTTGGTGATCACGATGTCCGTGGGCGTCAGGCTGCAGCCGAACTCGACTGCCCGCCGCGCAATTGCCGCCTTGAGTGTCGAGTGCCCGAAGGACATGGCATAGCGCGCGCTCAGCTCGGGATGCCGGCGCCCGATGGTGGTGATCAGACGCGTCAGCTTTTCTCCCGGATACAGCGCCTCTCCCGGCGTGGCACAGCCCAGCGGGGCCACGCCCGGCAGCTCGGAGCAGGCCAGATATTCCATGACCAGACGATTGACGCCGACGAAAGCCGGCGCCGAAGGCGGAGACGAGATGGCCGGCTCTGCCAGTTGCATCTTGCGCGCCATCACGAAATAGCCGGATTTCGGCCGTGCCTCGATCAGGCGCTGATTCTCCAGCCAGCGATAGGCCTGCATCGCGGTGGCGATGCTGACCTGGTGCTGCAGCGAGAGCTGGCGCACCGATGGCAGCCGGTCGCCTGCCTTCAGGCTGCCGGCGCGGATGGCTTCCGACAGACGCGTGGCGACTTCCTGGTACAGATGGGGGAAGCGGGCGTTCATGGGCGTATCCTGCACAGGATGCCGGAGCCTGCGTAGTCACAGCCGGTCCGGATTCGGACCGTAACAGATGCGCGCCTCCGATATCTGTTACGGTTCATAAGTGTCTGCAGTATATCTGTAAGGCATCGCCCGCTCTTCCTAGACTTGGCTCGATGTTCAGGAGGAGCGGATCATGATTGCGCTGGAGGTGGAGCAGAGCCTGCGTTTCGAGTCGGGTTGCCGGGTACGCATCATCTGCCTGGCCGGCTGCTTGTGGGTCACGCAGCAAGGCGATCCGGTCGATCGCTTCCTGCAGCAGGGCGATTCCATGGTGCTCGCAGGCACCGGTCTGGGCCTGGTCAGCGCCTGGGAGCCGGCAATGGTGGAGGTGCAGGCAATCGCCCCACGGCGCGGCATGCTGCACTGGGCCGGCTGGCACCGGATGCTGGGGCGGCGGGCATGCTGCCTGCCGTAGCGCGACGGTGTCGACCATGGCAGGCGGCACGCTCGATTGGAGAAATTGACATGAGCACCATGCAGGCGCGCGCGCCGGATAACCTGCACATCATTTCCCTTGGCCAGGCCCAGGCAGGCATCAGGGACGAGGTCCTGGCTGGCCTGCAACGCCAGCGCAAGAGCCTGCCGCCGAAGCTGTTCTACGATGCGGTCGGGGCCGGGCTGTTCCAGGAGCTGTGCACCATCAGCGCCTACTACCCCACGCGCACCGAGACCGCGATCCTCAAGCAGCAGGCAGGCTCCATTGCGCGAGCGCTGGGCGAGCACACGCTGGTGATCGAGCCGGGTGCCGGCGAGATGCGCAAGATCCGGCTGCTGCTCGCCGCGCTGCGTCCGGTCGGCTATACCGCGATCGACGTTTCCGCGCAGCAGCTGGTGCGCGAGGCCGAGCGCCTGGCGCGCGAATATCCGTGGCTGGCAGTGACCGCGGTGGTCGGCGACTTTCATGACGCGCGCGTGCGCCGCGTCCTGACGGATGCGAGCGGCAGGCCGGTGCTGTTTTTCCCCGGTTCCACCATCGGCAACTTCGAGCCGTCCGAGGCGCTTGCGTTCCTGCGTGAGGCGCGTGCGCTGACCGGCGACAGCGGCGGATGCGTCATCGGCGTGGATCTGGTCAAGGCCCGCAGCGTGCTCGATCTGGCCTACGACGACCCGGAAGGCATTACCGCGCGCTTCAATCTCAATCTGCTCGCCCGCCTCAACCGCGAGCTGGGTGCGAACTTCGACCTCGCTCAGTTCCGTCATCACGCGTTCTACGATGAATCGCTGCAGCGTGTCGAGATGCACCTGGTGAGTCGGCGCGCGCAGGAAGTGCAGGTCGCGGGCGTGCCGATCCCATTCCGGGGAGGCGAGAGCATCCATACCGAGAACTCGTACAAATACCATCCGCAGCAGTTCGAGCGCATGGCGCGCGACGCGGGCTTCGAGCGCGTGCGCTGGTGGACCGACGCGCAGAGCTGGTTCGCGGTATTCCTGCTCGGCGCCTAGTGTACTGGCCCAGTACACCAGGGAAGCACTGAACAGGTCTCGCGCTGCCGTACATGGGCGAGGTTAGAATGACGCACTCGCGCAACACGGATATCTCAGAAGCACAATGCGGCTTTGCTCGATCAAGCTGGATGGGGAGGAGTGCGCCGGCGTGGTCACGCCGGCCGGCATCGTTCCCGTGGCGGCCATCAATGCCCGGCACGGACGCGCCTGGGCCACCGATCTCATGTCCCTCATCCAGCATGGGCTCAGTCCAGCCCTGCTCGAGGATGCATTGCGCACCACCGGCGCTCTGGCACCGCAAGCGGTGGACCATGCGCCGCTGTACCGTCATCCGCGCAAGATCTGGGGTATCGGACTGAACTATCGGGATCACGCCGCAGACCTGTCGGCGCCGTTCCCGACCGAGCCGGCATCGTTCATGAAGGGTGATCACACCATCATCGGCCCTGGCGAGGTGATCCGGCTGCCGTCGCAATCGGAGCGCGTGACCGCCGAAGCGGAACTGGGGGTGATCATCGGACGCACCTGTCGCGACGTGGCGGAGCAGGAAGCATCGTCGGTGATCGCCGGCTACTGCCTGATCATCGACATGACCGCGGAGGATATCCTGCAGCGCAACCCGCGCTTCCTGACGCGCTCGAAGAACTTCGACACGTTCTTTTCCTTCGGATCGGAGTTGATCACACCGGACGAGGTGCCCGACGTGACCAGCCTGTGCGTGGGCACTTATCGCAATGGCGAGCTGCATCGCGAGAACCGGGTTGCCAACATGGCCTTCCCGCCGTTCCAGCTGGTGGCCTTCCATTCGCAGGTCATGACCCTGTATCCCGGGGATATCATCAGCACCGGAACACCGGGGGCGGTGGTCATCCGTGACGGTGACGTCGCCGGCTGCCGTATCGAGGGGCTCGGAGAGCTGTCCAACCCGGTGCGGGCGGCCGTCCGGTAAACCCACGATCCGGATTCTTCGTTATCGCACCATCCGCATGGCGTGCGGGCGTACAACATACAGGAGGAGAGAACATGTTGAGAAAGTACCTGGCGGCTGCCGCGCTGGCGCTGGCACTGAGCCCTGCATCCGCGCAGACCATCAAGATCGGGTTCATCGATCCGCTGTCGGGACCCTTCGCCAATGTCGGCGAGCAGGGGCTGCGCGGCTATCAGCTGGTGATCGCGGAGATCAATGCGCGCGGCGGCGTCAACGGCAGCAAGCTCGAGATGGTGCCGCTGGACAGCAAGGCCAATCCGCAGGAGGCATTGAATGCGTTGAAGCAGCTGACCGACCAGGGCGTGCGCTACGTCGTGCAGGGCAATTCATCGGCTGTCGCAGCCGCGCTATCCGATGGGGTCGCCAAGCATAACCAGCGCAATCCCAGTCGCACCATCCTGTACCTGAACTATGCTGCCGTCGACCCGGCGTTGACCAACGAGCGCTGCAACTTCTGGCATTTCCGCTTCGATGCCGATGCCGACATGAAGATGCAGGCGCTGACCAACTACATGGCAGCGCAGAAGAACATCAAGAACGTGTACCTGATCAACCAGGACTACGCTTTCGGACAGGCAGTCTCGAAGAGCGCGCGTGAGATGCTGGCGAAGAAGCGTCCGGACATCAAGATCGTCGGCGATGACCTGCATCCGCTGGGAAAAGTGAAGGACTTCGCACCCTATATCGCCAAGATCAAGGCAGCGGGCGCCGACTCCGTGGTCACCGGCAACTGGGGCGCCGACCTCTCGCTGCTGGTGAAGGCCGGCAAGGATGCCGGGCTGGCGGTGGACTACTACACCTACTATGCCGGCATCGCCGGCGGTCCGACTGCCATCGGTGATGCGGGGGCCGAGCACGTCAAGCAGATCAGCCATTGGCACGCCAACATCGGGGATGCCAAGTCGGATGCGCTGGTGCAGGCCTACCGCAAGCGCTATCCGGACAGCAAGGACGATTTCGTCTGGCTCGCCTCGCGTAACGTGGTCGAGATGCTGGCCAAGGCGATCGAGCAGAGCAAGTCCACCGACCCGCTCAAGGTGGCGCTGGCGCTGGAAGGCATGAAGTACGAAACGTTTACCGGCGAGGTGACGATGCGCGCAGACAATCACCAGCTGCTGCAGCCGATGTTCATCTCCACCTTCACCAAGGCCGGCAAGCCAGGGGTGAAGTTCGACATGGAGCGCACCGGGCTGGGCTTCCGCACCGACGGACGCATCGAGGCCAAGGACACCACCACCGAAACCACCTGCAAGATGCGGCGGCCGCGCTGAGCATGCGGAGAGCGCCGGGCGACTCGCCCGGCGCTTGACGCCTGCGGCTTACTCAGTGCACTCGATGAAATTGCACACCCGCTGACAATCAGGGGAGAAGCCGCACTCGAACTGTCCGAATCGGGCCGTGCCGTCGGCACCGGTTCCGCACTGCTCGCCGGCTGCCATCTTGTTCATCTTCGGGCGCCACTCGCATTGATGGCAGGCGGTCAGCCCCGGCAATTCCAGCGTCTCCTGCCGAACCGTGCGTACCGGGACGGACGACTGCTGCAGTTCCTCTAGGCCGGTATCGTCAGCGCGCACCATGGCGGGCGCCATGCTCGACAGCGCCACCAGTATGAAAACGACCAAGCCTCTTTTCATGACGCCTCCGCTCGTTTCGGCCCGACATGCCCAGCTGCCACTTTGGCCGCTTGCCGGAAACGCAATCTTGACGCAGATCAAGCGCTTTCGCCTGGATTGCGGCTTCCGGCCCGCTGCTCCGCAGCACCCGACTGACCGGAGGCGCCGAACTGGTGCCCGGGATCCGCGTCGGTGGATGGTGGCGGAGCCTCGGCATGCTCCGGAAGCACGATGCCTGCCGGCTTCTTGCGGCGATTGCGCAGCCATCCGGCCCCCAGAACGCCACCGATGATGACGGCGTCGACCACCCATTTGACCCATGCGTGATCCTGGATGCGGCTGGCAATCAGGGGCTCGTGCAGGATCATCTTGGCCGAGGTCCAGGCGAGAACACCGGCACCGATGTACACGATCGAGGGATAGCGATCCACCAGCTTCAGGATCAGCCGGCTGCCCCACACCATGATCGGGATGCTGATGAGCAGCCCCAGCACCACCAGCAGGAAGCTGCCCTGCGCCGCACCGGCCACGCCGAGCACGTTGTCGAGTCCCATGACGGCATCGGCGATGATGATGGTGCGAATCGCCGACCAGAAGCTGGTGACCGGTGCGGCGCCCACGTGCGCACCTTCACCGTCGTCGGAGGCCAGCAGCTTGTACGCGATCCATATCAGCAGTATCCCGCCGGCGAGCATCAGGCCGGGAATTCTCAGCAGCGCAACCACCACCAGGGTCATCGCCACGCGTACCGCGATCGCGCCTGCCGTCCCCCATATCACCGCGCGCATCTGCAGATGCTGGGGCAGCTTGCGGGCGGCCAGCGCGATCACGATGGCATTGTCGCCGGCAAGCACGAGGTCGATGATGATGATGGCGAGCAGGGCCGAGAAGAACTGGGGAGAGAAGAGTTCCATGAGCGAGAGTTGGGAGTGGTGGACGACCGGCGCGACCCCATGCCTGTCCGGCAAGTACCGCGCTGCCTCGTGCCTATCCTTTCAGTCGGTTGATTCTTATTACCTCGGATAGCCGCCGCAGGCCGCGCATGATCTGCGCGAGATGCAGACGGTTGTTCACCTGGAGCGTGAAGTGGATGTTGCTGTAGGCGGGACTGTCTCCGGGTTCTACACTGACGTTCTCGATGTTGGAGTTGTTGTCGGAGATCTCCGCTGCCACCTTGGCCAGCACGCCTTGCTGATTGGACGCGAGCAGCTTGATGTTGACGGAGAACAGCTTCCTGGTCTCGGGCGCCCACTCCACGTCCAGCCACTTCTCCGGTTCGCGCTTCATCTTCGCGATCACCGGGCAGTCGTGAGTGTGCACGATCATGCCACGTCCCTTCTTGATGAAGCCGATGATGGGATCGCCGGGGATTGGATGGCAGCACTTGGCAAACTGCAGCGCCATACCCTCCGAGCCCCGAATGACGATCGGAGCAGGCGCGACCGCTGCTGCCTGCCCGGTTGCCGAACTGGGCAGCAGCTTGCGCGCGATCACGATGGCCAGGACGCGCCCCAGCCCGATATCGGCCAGCACCTCCTGCCGGGTCCTGCTTCCGGTTTCCTTCAGCAGCCGCTCCCAGTCCGACTCCTGCAGCCCACGCAGCCGGCCGCCCAATGCGCCCAGCGCCTGCGCCAGCAGGCGCTCGCCCAGTTGTGCGGACTCCTGATACTGCATGGTTTTGAGGAAGTGGCGGATGTGGTGTCGGGCCTTGGCCGTGACCACGAAGTTCAGCCAGGATGGATTGGGTTTGGCATGGCTGGCGGTGATGATTTCGACGCGCTCGCCGTTCTTCAGTTCCGTGCGCAGCGGGACCAGCTCGTGATTGAGCTTGGCGGCCACGCAGCGATTACCGATATCGGTGTGCACGGCGTAGGCGAAATCGACGCAGGTGGCGCCGTGCGGCAACGCCATGATCTTGCCCTTGGGTGTGAACACGTAGGTCTCGTCCGGGAACAGGTCGACCTTTACGTGTTCCAGGAATTCGACCGAGTCGACGCTCTCGGACTGCATCTCCAGCAGGCTTTGCAGCCACTGGTGCGTCTTCTGCTGCAGCTCGTTGAGGGAGGCGTCGGTGCTCTTGTACAGCCAGTGCGCAGCCACCCCGGCCTCGGCCAGCTTGTGCATCTCCAGCGTACGGATCTGGATCTCGATCGGGCTGCCGAATGGGCCGAAGAGCGTGGTATGCAATGACTGATAGCCGTTCCCCTTGGGGATGGCGATGTAGTCCTTGAATTTTCCAGGGATCGGTTTGTACAGTCCGTGCAGTGCGCCCAGCGTCAGATAGCACGCCGGCACGTCCTGCACGATCACGCGGAAGGCGTAGATGTCCAGCACCTTGGAGAAGGACAGATTCTTGTCCTGCATCTTGCGGTAGATGCTGTACAGGTTCTTCTCGCGCCCGGTGACCTGCGCATCCAGTCCAGCCTCATCGAGACGTTGCCGGATGCCTGCCTGAATGCGCTCGACCACCTCCTTGCGATTGCCGCGCTGCTGCTCCAGTGCCTTGCGCAGCACGCGATGGCGATTGGGGTACAGGTTCTGGAACGCGAGATCCTCCAGCTCCCGGTACAGGCTGTTCAACCCGAGCCGGTT
This sequence comes from Burkholderiales bacterium, assembly GCA_026125625.1. Lineage (GTDB taxonomy): Bacteria > Pseudomonadota > Gammaproteobacteria > Burkholderiales > SHXO01 > SHXO01. Next base: position 9,349 of record JAHCKU010000085.1, read on the forward strand.
GGCGATCGGCGCATAGATCTCGAGCGTCTCGCGGGCGATGCGTGCCCGCTTCCTGGGATGCATCGCCTCCAGCGTGCGCATGTTGTGCAGACGATCGGCCAGCTTGATGAGGATGACGCGCACGTCACGTGCCATGGCCAGCAGCATCTTGCGGAAGTTCTCCGCCTGCGCATGCTCCTGGCTCTCGAACTCGATCTTGTCGAGCTTGGACACGCCGTCGACCAGATCGGCGACCATCTTGCCGAAGCGATCACTGATCTCGCTCTTGGTGACGGTGGTGTCCTC